>CACXDY010000012.1 GCA_902766505.1 uncultured Prevotellaceae bacterium | reverse complement strand
TTTTAATGTTTAGGCGCGGATGAGTGACAACCAATATTCTCCCTATGTCTTCTACCGTTCGTTCAAACCTTCCGAGACAATAGACACCACACCTTTCAGAAGCAGTTTCTCGGTGTCGCACAACCTGCATCTGAATCGTCAGCATAAAATACGTCTATTCACCGATTTTGAGTTGCGCAACGAGGAAAAACCCGTGGAGCAAATCATCGATATGGCGGATGTCACACTCGATTTTGTCCTCATGCCCGACGAAGCGAAACGTTATACTTACCGCGACCGCCGTATCGTCCTCCATGGTCTATATGAGCCTGACGATTTCTATCATCCCGACTACAGCCATCATGCCATGCCTGCTGCCGACTATCGCCGCACTCTTTATTGGAATCCCAATGCCGCCCTTGACAGTGACGGACGCTTCTCCACCACATTCTACAACAATGGCAAACCTACTCGCATCCGGGTCTCTACAGCTGGCATTTTCCCCTCTTCCCGTCAGTAATTCTTTGGTGCCTTTTCAAGTTCAAAATCATCATCAGTAATAGCTGAATACAATAAAAAAACCGTCACCCCAATAAGATGACGGTTTTTATGTTGTCACTTTCCTTTTATACAAGATGCTTGATGAGTGTTTCGCGGTCACCAGGCAACATGTCTATCACGGGAATCTCTATCATGGTGTAGCAACCAGGCTGTTGGCGCATTGATGCACGGGCGACATTCACCAATACTTGACCTGTCAGTGCGGGGTTGTTGATACTCATGCTGAATTCCATCCGCTGGTTTTGAGTTTGGCCACTCACACCTTTGCGCACCAGGTTCACACCATGTCCCATGTCGCGGACGGCATCGACAGAGGGAACCTCGAATACGTGTGTCTCATCACTTGAGAAATAGGGGTCTGCCTTGATGGCTGCGGTCACTTCTTCCAAACTGGCACCTTCTTCCAGTTCTACATATACCATGCGGCGGTGGATACCCTCACCTTTGGGGATGGTCATCGACAGCGCGTTTTTCACACCTGCTTTGGAGCGGACACAGACGGAGTGACCCATCGACATTCCTGGACCGAAATTGGTGTAGGAAAGGCCCTTCGGGGCGAGGCTCTCCATCAGCGAGCGGACGATGCTGTCGCTGCCTGGATCCCATCCTGCGGCTATTACGGACACCGTACCGGTCTCCTTGTTGATGGGATTGAGCGCAGCGCGGTAGTCGAGAATGCTGGTGTGAATGTCGAAACTGTCCACCGTATTGATGCCCAGTGGCAAGATTTTCTTGGCATATTCCTCACAACTGCGTGTTGGGGTGGCCAGAATGGCTACATCCACATCTTTCAGTTCCTGAATGTCGCTCACCACCTCGTAGGAGGCCAGTTCGGCGGGCCGGTCAGTGGCTCCTTGACGGCGGACGATGCCTGCCACCTCAAAATCCTCTGCTGCTTCCAATGCCTGAAGGGCATATTTGCCGATGTTGCCGTATCCTACCACGGCTGCTCTGATTTTTTTCATATTCAAATATTGTTGTTTAGTTATTAATTTTTCAAATTCGGTGGCAAAATTACACATTTTTGAAATATTTGCTATCATTCAGCAATGTTTTTTTTATACATTTATGTGATTTTGATAATTATTTCATATATTTGCATGATGATTCACCTATATCCTATTCTTTCATATAATGAGAAAAGTTACTTTTATCCTTTTGATGGCCATTAGCATGGTCTGTCAAGCCCAGGATGGCAACAATCACAACCGTCGTCCTTTCCATATCGATTCCCTTCATCCCAATGTGCACGACCCTGTCATGGCTAAGGGGGAGAATGGCCGATACTATATTTTCTCCACAGGCATGGGGGTAGGTGTTATGTCGAGTGCCGACCTACGGATATGGAAGGCCGAACCTCCGGTGTTCCGGCAGGCTCCCCAATGGGCTGTCGACACAGTGAGGGGGTACCGGGGCCATACTTGGGCTCCTGATATTTATCATCACAAAGGCCTTTGGTATCTCTATTATTCTTGTTCCACCTTTGGGAAGAACGGCAGTGCCATAGGTTTGGCCGTCAATAAGACGCTCGACCCGGCATCCCCTGATTTCAATTGGGAAGACAAGGGCATGGTCATAGCCTCTCATCGGAGGATAGATAATTTTAATGCCATTGACCCCAACCTCATACTTGATAAAAAGGGCAATCCTTATCTCACCTTTGGCTCTTTCTGGGACGGCATACAATTAGTGAAATTGTCGAAGAAGGATTTCAAAACACCCGTAGGAAAACCTAAGACAATAGCCCGTAGGGTTGGGAGGAAACTCTCTCTTGCCGAACTCAATGATGCCACTGCCTTTACCATTGAGGGAGGAGATACCATTGAGGCAGGCGAGAATGCTATTGAGGCTCCCTTCATCCTGCGTCATGGCAAGTATTACTATCTTTTCGTCAGCCATGATTATTGTTGCCGTGGAGAGCGCTCCACCTATAAGACAGTCTATGGGAGGTCGAAAAAAATCGAAGGACCTTACGTCGATCAGCAGGGCAGAAGTATGGAACACGGCGGCGGCACCTTGCTTTATGGTCCTAATGCCGAATTTTTCGGAGTAGGACACTGTTCGGTCTACGATATCGATGGACAAACCTATTTTCTCTCTCATGCCTATGAGAAAGCACAAAACGGGCAGGCGAAATTGTTCCTCCGAAAGCTTTCCTTTGACAACAAGGGGTGGATCGTCATCCCTTGAAGGCCCATTTTCCCCACATCTATGCAATAAACCCGCCCCTTGCTGCGTTATTATAGTGTATATATACAAAACGCAGTCGTAAAATGATTGAATACATTAGGGGCGAACTGACCGAAATCACCCCGGCGATGGCTGTCGTAGAGGCGGCCGGAGTGGGGTATGCGCTGTCTATTTCGCTCAATACTTTTTCGGCCATACAAGGCAAAAAAGAGGTGAAACTCTTTGTGCATGAGGCCATCGTGACAGGTGGGCGCGATGATTCCTATACACTCTATGGTTTTGTTTCACGTGAGGAGCGCGAGCTCTACAGGTTGCTCATCACCGTCTCGGGGGTGGGGGCCAATACCGCGCGTATGATTCTCTCCTCGCTTACTCCAGCGGAGTTATGCGGTGTCATTGCTGGTGGGGATGAACGGACGCTCAAAGGGGTCAAGGGTATTGGATTGAAGACAGCCCAACGTATTATTGTAGACCTCAAAGACAAGGTCTCCAACAGCGAGTTGGCATTCCAAGTACCAGGCCTCGACCATGCTCCTGCCGATGATATCGACAAGGAGGTGCGCAACGAGGCTGTCGGTGCGCTCACCATGCTTGGCTTTTCACCTGCGCCATCTGCAAAGGTGGTCAATGAGGTGATGAGGGCGCAACCGGGATTACCCGTTGAGCAAGTAGTGAAATTGGCATTGAAACAAATTAAGTGAAGTCCACCGAGCTGAAACTGTCTTAAAAATGAAGGTCTGGCAACGGATGATAGGTCTTGTGATATTGCTGTGCGCCATCAGTGTGATGGCGGGCAATGTCTTTTCCGTGCCCCAGAATGACCGTACCCGACAGCAGCAGAACCGCTCTCCCCAGGATGACCGTTCGCGCCGTAACAACAATCGAAACCAGCGCGATGACAAGAAGGATGACAAGAAAGATGATAAGAAGGATGACAAGAAGAATGATGTAAAGGCTCAGCCCATCATCGACACGGATGAGGAAATCCCCGACTCTTTGCTCCACCCCAGGTGGAAAATTCAGCGTACCACCCCCATCACCGATGAAGACCTCTCTCAAGGTTCGGCAGATTTGACGCGCCCTGAGAACATGAAACAGCAGGTGATCTATAACGACACCATCGACCGCTATATTTTCGGCAACAAAATAGCCGGTACTTATGTGTGGGCTCCAACCATGATGACCTACGATGAGTATTTCAAGTGGAGTGAGAAAAAGGCATTCAGCCAATTCTTCAAGTCGAAAAACGAGGAGGCCGCCCTGGCTAAGGGCAAGGAGAAATTCGACTTCACCGATATGCATTTCGACCTCGGTCCAGCCGAGAAGATTTTTGGACCTGGTGGTGTGCGTATCAAGACTCAGGGAACGGCAGAACTGAAATTCGGTGCCACTTTCAAGAACATCGACAATCCGTCGCTGCCCATCCGCAATAGGAAAACGACTAAACTCGACTTCGACGAGAAAATCAATCTAAATGTCAATGGTAAAGTAGGTGACAAGGTGAACATGAACCTTAACTACAATACCGATGCCACATTTAACTTTGATGCCCAAACCATGAAACTCAAATACGATGGCAAGGAAGATGAGATTATCAAACTCGTGGAAGGCGGTAACGTGTCTTTCCCATCCAACTCCTCATTGGTCACTGGCGCTAGTTCGCTCTTCGGACTCCGCACTGACATGCAGTTTGGAAAGTTGAAACTGCAAACCGTAGTGTCACAGAAAAAGTCCTCTTCGTCAAGCGTGTCGTCCAAAGGTGGTGTGCAACTCACTCCCTTTGAAATTGATGTCGCCAACTACGAGGAAAACCGACACTTCTTCCTTTCACAGTATTTCCGCTCGATATATGATGCAGCTATGAAAACGCTGCCCAACCTCACCACAGGTGTCACCATCAACCGTGTGGAAATTTGGGTCACCAACAAGTCGGGAACAACCAGCAACACCCGCAACATCATAGCATTGCCCGACTTGGGCGAGGGTGGCAAGAATGTGCCGCCTGCTAATGCCGCCAACCAACTCTATCACGACATGGTCAACAACTATGTCGCCGCGCGAGACATCGACCAGACCTCTACCGTGCTCGACCCTCATTTTGTAGGAGGTACCCATTATGAGAAACTTGAGAGTGCACGACTCCTGTCCTCTTCTGAATACACTGTCAACAATGCTCTTGGATACGTGTCACTCAAGACTGCCCTTCAGACCGACCAGGTGTTGGCTGTGGCTTTCGAGTACACCTATGGCGGTACCACTTATCAGGTGGGAGAGTTTGCCAGCGATGTCACCGACGTGAGCAAATGCCTGTTCGTGAAATCGCTGAAAAACACCAGCAACAATCCTCAGCAAAGCAACTGGGACCTGATGATGAAAAACGTCTATTATCTGGCTACTTCTGTAGAGAAAGATAAGTTCAGACTTGACATCAAGTTTCAAAGCGACACCTCAGGCGTTTACTTGACCTATATTCCCGAACCACAAGTCAAGGACCAGACCATCATCAAAGACATTGATGCCGACCGCCTGGACAATAATATGAAGGCACACTCCAACGGTTATTTCGACTATGTGAGTGGCTATACTGTCACCAACGGGCGCGTCTTCCTGCCGAAAGTTGAGCCCTTCGGTGAACATATGTTCAATTTCCTCGTGTCGAAGGGCGTTGACCCCACGGTGGCACAGAAATACAGTTATACCGAACTCTATGACTCCACCAAGACGGTGGCCAAGCAGATTGCTGAGAAAGACAAATACATCCTCACGGGACAATACCGTGGAACAGCGGCCAACGTCATCTCGCTTGGTGCCTATAACGTGCCACAAGGTTCGGTGGTGGTGACAGCGGGTGGTGTCACCTTGACTGAAGGGTCCGACTACACCGTAGACTATTCTGCAGGTGAGGTGACCATCCTCAACCAGAGTATCATCGATGCCGGAACATCTATCAATGTGTCGCTCGAGAGCAATACGGACTACGGACAGTCGAGAAAAACTATGTTTGGTGTCAACTGGGAGTATGACTTTACGAAGAATTTCCAGATGAGCGGTACGCTGAGACATATCTCCGAACAGGCTCTCACCACCAAGGTGGCTATGGGTTCAGAACCCCTTAACAACACCCTTTGGGGAGTCAACCTCAACTGGAAGAAGGAAAGCCAGTGGCTTACCAATATGCTCGACAAGTTGCCGCTGCTTCATGTCACCCAACCTTCCAATATCTCCCTGTCGGCTGAGTTCGCTCATTTAATAGCCGGACAGGCTCACGGCACCCAGGACAATGCCTCCTATCTTGATGATTTCGAAAACACCAAGAACACAATCGATGTTTCGCAGCCGACCTCCTGGATTCTCTCCAGTGTGCCTACTATGTTCAATGAGTATAAAGACAAGACAGGACTTACCAGTGGTTACAACCGAAGCCTGCTTGCTTGGTACAACATTGACCCGCTGTTCACACGACGCAGTTCTTCGCTTACACCGGCACATATCAAGAGCGACTTGGACCAACTCTCCAACCACTTTGTGCGTGAGGTCTATGTACGTGAACTCTATCCCAACCGTGACCAGAGCTCATACAGTGGTGCCACCTCCACCTTGCCGGTACTCAATCTCGCTTACTATCCCTCGGAAAGGGGACCCTATAACTTCAATACGGATGTGAACGCCAACGGCCTGTTCAACACTCCGCAAAACAAATGGGGTGGTATGATGCGCAAACTCGATACCAATGACTTCGAGGCTGCCAACATCGAGTATATCGAGTTCTGGATGCTCGACCCCTTTATCTATACCCGCGAACAGGACGATGCCTCGGAATATGGCGGCGACTTCTACATCAACCTCGGTGAGGTAAGCGAGGATGTCCTTCACGATGGAAAGAAATTCTATGAAAGTGGCATGGCGCTTGATGAATCCAACAACTATACGTTCACTCAGTGGGGAAAAATCCCTAACCAGTCGACGGTCACCTATGCATTTGCCACGACCACAGGTTCAAGAGCACGACAGGATGTGGGCTTAAATGGCCTCAATGATGCTGAGGAGCAGATGTTTGAACCCTACCAGGAATATCTGAATTCCATGCGGGGAATCGTTTCACCCGAGGTCTTCGACAGCATCCAAAGCGACCCGGCCAACGACAATTACCACTATTTCCGCGGAAGTGACTATGATGCCATGCAGGCTTCTATCCTGCAGCGCTACAAGCGTATCAATAACCCACAGGGTAACTCTCCCGACTCCGACATGCGCAGCGAAAGCTACGATACGTCCTACAAGACCTCCCCCGATGTGGAGGATATCAATCAGGACTATACCCTCAATGAATACGAGAAATACTATCAGTATCATGTCTCGATACGTCCGGAGGACCTCGTCGTGGGACATAACTTCATCGTCGACAGCCGTGTTGGCTCGGGTACTCTCCGCAATGGTGAGCGGTACGATGTCACCTGGTATCAGTTCCGCATACCGCTCGACCGATTTGAACAAAAGGTGGGGGCCATCAGCGATTTCACCTCCGTACGTTTCATGCGTATGTTCCTCACTGGATTCAAGAAGCCTATCGTGCTTCGATTCGGAAGTCTCGACCTTGTCAGAGGTGAGTGGCGTGTATATACCCAAAACCTCACCAACAGCTCCTCCAATACCGGATATATGTCGGTCAGTGCCGTCAATATAGAAGAAAACAACGACAAGACTCCTGTCAACTATGTGTTGCCTCCGGGTATTTCACGTGTTCAGGACCCCACACAGCCGCAGTTGGTGGAGAGCAATGAGCAGGCTCTTGACATCATGGTTACCGACCTCGGTACAGGTGAGTCGAAATGTGTCTACAAGAACACCACGCTCGACCTGCGGCAGTATCGTCGTCTTCAGATGTTCGTACATGCCAACCCATTCAATGAGAACACCACCAATCTGACTGATAACCAGCTGGCAGTGTTCATACGACTTGGTTCCGACTACAAGAGCAACTATTACGAGTATGAGATTCCACTGAAACTGACTCCCGCAGGTCATTATGACAAATACTCCACTGCCGACAAGAGGATAGTATGGCCCGCTGAAAATATGCTCGATATCCCTCTCAGTGTCTTTACATCCCTCAAAAAGCAAAGGAATATTGCCAAGGCACAGGGTACTGCATCCTACAATCAAGTGTTCAGCACCTACGATGAGGAGAAACCTTCCAACAAAATCAGCATCGTGGGTAACCCGTCACTCGGCGAGGTGAAAACCATGATTATTGGTGTGCGCAACCTCTCGGGTGATGTCAAATCGGGAGAGGTGTGGGTCAATGAGCTGAGACTCAAGGAATACAACAACGAAGGTGGATGGGCCGCACAGGGAAATCTCAATATGCAACTCTCCGACTTCGGTACAGTGAATATGTCGGGACGCTACCGCACGGTGGGCTTTGGTGGACTGGAGGATGGCGTGGCGGCACGTGCACAGGATGACTTCGAGAATGTAGCCATCACCACTAATCTTGAACTGGGCAAGTTCTTCCCCGACAAGGCCAAAGTGACGGCTCCTCTTTACTACTCTTATACGAAAGAGCAGACCAGACCTAAATATAATCCGCTTGACACGGATATGGAACTCAAAGACGCTCTCGAAGCCACAGGCTCTAAGCATGAGCGCGACTCCATTGAGTCTATAGTCGTCAGCAAGGTCGTCAATACTAACTTCTCGCTCTCCAATGTCAGGGTTGGCATCCAGACCAAGGGACATCCCATGCCATACGACCCCGCCAACTTCTCCTTCTCTTATAGCCACTCACATAGTCAAACGACAGGTGAGACGACAGTGTATGAGAATGATGATACGTGGAATGGCTCAATCGCATACTCCTGGACTCCTGTCTACAAATCATGGGAACCCTTCAAGAAACTTATCAAGTCGAAGTCGAAATATTGGGATATCGCCAAGAAATTCGGACTCAATTACCTGCCGCAGAATATCACGTTCAACACCGACATGAAACGTATTTACTACGAGCTGCAGGAGCGCGATATGGAAAGTCTCGAGAATTCACAACTCCCTCTCACCTTTAGTGAGCAGTTCTTGTGGAACAGGGACTTCCAGCTCAGATGGGATTTAACCAAAAACCTGCATCTGAATTTCCAGAGTGGCACTCATGCCGAGATAGAGGAACCTTATGCACCCATCAACAAAGATCTTTATCCTGACCAATATTCAGCATGGAAGGACTCTGTGTTGACTTCTATTTACAATTTCGGAGCTCCACTTGATTACAGCCAGCAAGTCACCGCTTCCTATAAATTGCCGCTCAACCTCATCCCCATCTTCGATTGGTTGACCACGGATTTCTCCTATACCTCCAACTACAGTTGGGTGAGAGGTACAGACCTGGAGGATGGTACCTCGCTTGGCAACAATATCAACAACAACCGTACGATAAATATTAATGGAGCGCTCAACTTGCAGAAACTCTACGACCATGTGCCGTTCTTGAAAAAGGCAAACGAGCGTTTCAATAAGTCTGCCAATACAAAGTCTACCTCCAGCAGCAAGAAAAAGCAACCTGAGAAAAAGAAGGCCGCCAATAATGATAAGGAGGGGGATGACAAAGGCAAGGCTGCCGATGACAAACAGAAATCACAACTGCCCAAGAACAAGAATACTTTCGAGAAGGAGGTGACCATCAAGGCCGACACTTCTGCCGTCATTACCCATAGTAAGAAGAGCCGCAGACTTGTCGTGTCGGCAAAGACGAAGGACGGCCAGACTGTTCCTGTGAAATTCAAGGTGGTCGATGATAATAAAATCAAGGTGTTCAACAAGGGCGATTCTGCGATAACTTTGAAAATCTCAGTGACACCCAAACCTTCTCTCGACGACAAGACTTGGTATAAGACCTCACAGGTTATTGCCCGCGGACTGATGCTGGTGCGCAATTTCGGTTTTACCTACCGCAACCAGCAATCCATGTCGCTACCGGGATTCATGCCCACTATTGGGAAAGTTTTCGGACAGCGTGGTGGCGATATACTCAGCCCGGGGCTCGACTTCGCATTCGGTCTCGTCGATGAGGACTACATCGGTAAGGCAAGAGAGAACAATTGGCTGCTGATAAACGACAATGTGGCCACTCCGGCTGCCACCAGTCTAACTGAGGACCTGCAGCTGAAGATGACACTTGAGCCAGCTCCCGATTTCAAGATTGATCTCAATGCCAGCCGCACGCAGACGAAAGCTCAGAGTATCCTGTATATGTATGAGGGAACACCGACTACCCGTACCGGACAGTTCACCATGACCACCATCTCTTTGGGTAGCGCCTTCGATGGTATGGGAGATGCCTCCAACGGTTACTTCAACTCTACTTTCGACCGCTTCTGCAAATCGCTCGAAGGTTTTCGCCAGAGGGTGGAGAACTGCTATTCAGGCGCCACCTACCCGAGAGGTACTGAACTGTCGGGCGAGCCGTTCAATCCTGCCAACGGTGGGGTAGGGCTCTATAGTTCTGATGTGTTGCTACCTGCTTTCATTTCTTCTTATACCAGCATGGGTGGACAGTCTCTCGAAATATTCCCTACTCTCAGCCGGTTGTTGCCCAACTGGAGCTTCCGCTACAGCGGATTGGGCAAACTGCCTCTCTTCAGCAATATTTTCAAGAGTGTCAACCTCAACCACTCCTATAAGAGTGTCTTTGCTATCGGTTCCTATGCCAGTTTCAGCACCTGGCAGGAATATATGGGCGACCTTGGATTCATCACTGATGCCACAACGGGAAATCCTATTCCCAATAGTATGTTCAACATCTCCACCGTGAGCATCAACGAGTCGTTCTCTCCCTTGCTGGGTGTCGATGTGACCCTGCCCAACAACTTGACCTGCAAGGTGGAGTACAAATCTACCCGTGTGCTCAATCTGAGCACTACGTCAGTACAGCTGAATGAGACCACCAGCAAAGACTGGGTGGTTGGTATGGGCTACAAAATCAATGATTTCAATTTCTTCGGCATGGGTGGCAGCCGGAAGGTGAAAGGTAACAAGAATAAGTCGGGGGATGACAAATCGGCTCAAAATGCCTCCAACAACCAGTCGAGAACATCGGCCAAGGGAAAAGGCGTCAACCATGACTTGAACCTCCGCTTCGATTTGTCCTATAGGAAACAGGCTGCCATTACCCGTGATATCGCCACAATGACAAGTCAGGCCAGCAGTGGAAATACGGCATTCAAATTCTCGTTCAACGCTGACTACACCCTGTCTAAATTGATGACCATGACTCTGTATTATGACCAGCAGACAAACACACCGCTGCTTACCAGCAGCAGTTACCCCACCACCACGCGCGACTTCGGACTGAGCCTGAAATTCTCGCTGACGAGATGATGGGGTAACGGCAAACGCTATATGATTTCTTTTCCACCTATGAAGACCTTGCTCACGATGGGGCGGGTATAAGCATAGGGTATGTAGCCTATCGATGGTATCCGTTCGGTGATTTGCAGGTTGGCGCGCTTTCCTATGGCGATGCTGCCAAACTCCTCGGACAGCCCCATAGCATAGGCACCATTCAGCGTGGCGGCATTGATGGCTTCCACGGGTAAGAGACGCATTTTGATACAAGCCAGTGACACCACGAATTTCATGTCCCATGACGGGGTGCTTCCGGGATTGCAGTCTGTGGCCAGGGCAATGCCCAGTCCGCTGTCAATGAGTTTTCTTCCTTGGGCATACGGCATGTTGAGGAAAAACGAGGTGCCGGGAAGCAAAGTGGCCATGGTCGTGGAGTGACGCAGCAACGTCAGGTCTTCATCCGAGGCACTCTCTAAGTGGTCCACTGAGAGAGCATCATGTTCCACGCCTACGCGGACGCCCCCCGATGAGGCCAGTTCGCAGGCATGGATTTTCGGGCGCATTCCATATTGGGCACCTGCCTTCAACAGACGTGCTGTCTCCTCGGGTGTGAAGAAACCCTTGTCACAGAATACATCGATGAAATCGGCCAACCCCTCGGCTGCTACAGCAGGCAGCATTTCCTGTTCTATCATGTCCACATAGTCTCCTTGCCGGCCGGCATAGGCTCTGCCCACGGCATGTGCTCCGAGAAAGGTGGAGCGGATCGTGGCGGGCGATTCCTCCTTCAACCGTCGGATGACACGTAGGATTTTCAGCTCGTCGTCGGTATTCAATCCATATCCGCTTTTGATTTCTACGCAACCAGTTCCAGTGTGTATGATGGATTGCAGCCGTTTGCGGGCGGATTCCAACAATTCTTCTTCGGTCATTTCGTGCAACAAGTCGGCAGAACAGAGTATTCCACCGCCCCGTTGTGCTATCTCTGCATACGACAGTCCGCGGATTTTATCCACAAACTCACCTTCGCGGCTGCCTGAATAGACCAGATGGGTATGGGAGTCACACCAACATGGCAATACCATGCCTTCTTCAGCGTCGATAATGTCGGCTGATGGGAGGTTGGCATGGTCGATGTCTGCCATGCGGCCGAAGTCCTTGATGCGGTCGTCTTCCATGAGTAACCATGCCTGTGGGATGGTTGCCATGGTTTGCATCTCATTGCCTTGCAGCCGAACAGTGCTGGAGGGATGAATCCCGCCAAGTTCTCCGATATGGATGATGAGTTTGTGGCGCATGTCAGAGGTCTATTGGGTGGCTTCTCATAAACTCCACGGTGTGTGCTATGTGGGGATACATCACTACATCGTGGTCGATGAACGGTACCACCTGCCGGTAGGCTTGGTGGATGTCCTCAATGATGGGAGAGGAGCGCAGTGGCCGGCGGAAATCAAGGGCCTGGGCTGCGGTAAACAGTTCGATGGCGAGCACTCTTTCTGTATTGTCGGTGATGCGCAGCAGTTTCGTTCCTGCATTGGCTCCCATGCTCACATGGTCTTCTTGCCCTTGAGAGGTCGGGATGCTGTCGGCCGATGAGGGCATGCAGAGCGTCTTGCTCTGGCTCACGATGGAGGCCGCCGTGTATTGCGTAATCATGAATCCGCTGTTCAATCCAGGTTCAGCAACAAGGAAACTGGGTAGTCCACGTTTGCCCGACACCAGTTTGTAGATTCTCCGTTCAGAGATGTTGCCCAGCTCGCTCATGGCGATGCACAAGAAGTCCATGGGCAGGGCTATCGGCTCGCCATGGAAGTTTCCTGCTGAGATGATGAGGTCTTCATCGGGACATACAGTAGGGTTGTCAGTAGCCGCGTTGATTTCTATGTCAACCACTGATTTCACATACGACAGCGTGTCTTTTACTGCTCCATGCACTTGGGGAATGCAACGGAACGAGTAGGGGTCCTGAACATTGGCTTTGGGGCGCACGATGAGTTGACTGCCTCGCAGCAGCTCGTTGAGTCTGGCGGCGGTGGCTATCTGTCCACGATGTGCCCTTACGAGGTGTACGGCCAGATGGAAGGGGTCTTGTCGCCCATCGAAAGCATCGAGCGACATGGCTGCTATGAGGTCTGCCCATTGGGTGAGCCGTTTGGCCTTAATCAGTGACCATACGGCCAAGGCGCTCATGTTCTGGGTGCCGTTGAGCAGTGCCAGTCCTTCTTTAGGACCTAGTTGGATGGGTTCCCAACCCTTGCGGCGCAAGATTTCTGCACCACTCATACGCTCGCCCTGATATTCCACTTCACCGAGCCCGAGCAATGGCAGACAGAGATGAGCCAATGGAACCAAATCTCCAGAGGCTCCTACAGACCCCTGTTGGTAAACTACCGGATAGATGTCATGGTTGAAAAAGTCGATAAGTCGCTGCACGGTATCGAGTTTGCAGCCGGAGTGCCCATAACTGAGTGATTGCACCTTGAGCAGCAGCATGATTTTCACGATGGGGTTTTCCATGCGCTCACCGATACCGCAGGCATGCGATTTGATGAGGTTGACTTGCAACTCGGCCATTTGGTCGGCACTGATATTGATGTCGCAGAGTGACCCGAAACCCGTGGTGACGCCATAGATGGGCTTGTCTGCTTCGGCTATCTTTCGGTCAAGGTATTTACGGCAGTGCAGGATACGCTGACGGGAGTCCTCGCCCAGTTCCAACTTGTATCCCCGGGTGATGATTTCATCGATGAGGTCTTGTGTTAAATGCTCTGCGCTGATTTTATGGATGGTGCTCATGGCTTTGGTGTGTTGGTTTCGAAGAGTTCGTCTATTTGGTGTTGGGTGTTCTCGTCCACGAGGTTGGCCAATGTGACGGTCAGTCCTCGTGTGCGTTCCATCTCACGGCGGATGGCGTCGATACTGCCGCTGTTACGGGCCCAACTGCGCCGGGCTATGCCGTTGTTCACATCCCAGAAAAGCATTTCACGGATATTCTCGTCACAGGCTTCACTGCCGTCAATCACCATGCCGAAACCACCGTTGATAACCTCGCCCCAGCCTACACCGCCGCCATTGTGCAGCGACACCCAGGTGGCACCACGAAAAGCATCACCGATAACGTTCTGCACGGCCATGTCGGCACACCATTGCGACCCGTCGTAGATGTTGCTGGTCTCACGGAAGGGTGAGTCGGTGCCTGAAACATCGTGGTGGTCGCGGCCCAAGACGACAGGTGCTTTGAGCCGTCCCTCACGGATGGCACGGTTGAAGGCTAATGCGATGGCGGTTCTGCCTTGTGCATCGGCATAGAGGATACGTGCTTGTGAACCCACCACCAAATGGTTGCGTCCAGCCTCGCGTATCCAGTGGATATTGTCGTCGAGTTGTCCTATGATATCATCGGTAGCATTCTTCCTGATTTCCTCAAGTGCCTCTGCGGCCAGCTGGTCGGTGGTGGCCAGGTCTTGGGGGTCGCAGGATGTACACACCCACCGGAAAGGACCGAACCCATAGTCGAAGAACAGTGGTCCCATGATGTCCTGCACATAGGAAGGATAACGGAACCGGCCGTCGGGCAATAGGACATCAGCCCCTGCCCTGCTTGACTCCAGGAGGAAGGCATTGCCGTAGTCAAAGAAATACATACCTCGGGCGGTGAGTTGGTTGATGGCTGCCACTTGTCGGCGCAGTGACTCTCGTACACATTCCTTGAACCGTTCTGGCTCTTCGGCCATCATGATTTTCGATTCTTCCAATGTATGTCCTACAGGGTAATATCCACCTGCCCAGGGATTGTGGAGCGAGGTTTGGTCGCTGCCCAGGTCTACTTTGATATCCTCTTTGGCAAGACGTTCCCAGAGGTCTACGATATTGCCGATGTAGGCCATTGATATGGCTTGTTTGGCTGCCACGGCTTGTCGGATGGCTTTCATCAGTTCGTCCAGGTCGGTGTGCATTTCGTCAACCCATCCTTGTTCGTAGCGTTTGATGGCGGCTTTTGGATTGATTTCGGCGACAACGCTCACGACACCGGCAATGTTGCCTGCTTTGGGTTGTGCGCCAGACATGCCGCCCAATCCTGAAGACACGAAGAGCATGCCTCGTGCATCCTTCTGCCCGGGGCGGAATTTTCTCCGTGCGGCATTGAGTACTGTGATGGTAGTTCCGTGGACGATGCCCTGTGGACCGATATACATGTATGACCCTGCGGTCATTTGTCCATATTGGCTGACGCCTAAGGCATTGAGCCGTTCCCAATCATCTGGTTTTGAGTAATTGGGTATGACCATGCCATTGGTCACGACAACTCTCGGTGCCCTTGGGTGCGAGGGGAAAAGTCCCAACGGATGACCAGAGTACATCACCAGGGTTTGCTCGTCGGTCATCTCGCTGAGGTATTTCATGGTGAGTCTATATTGTGCCCAATTCTGGAAAATGGCACCATTGCCACCATAGATGATCAGTTCATGTGGATGCTGTGCCACTTTGGGGTCGAGGTTGTTTTGTATCATCAACATGATGGCGGCAGCCTGTCGTGAGCGATGCGGGTATTCGTCGATGTTGCGGGCGTAGATGTCGTATTCTGGCCGGTAGCGGTACATGTAGATACGCCCATAGCGGTGCAGTTCCTCTGCAAATTCGGGCACTAACTGTGCGTGTAGGTGCTGGGGAAAATAGCGCAGTGCATTGCGCATGGCAAGTCTTTTTTCCTTTGGCGAGAGGATGTCTTTCCGTTTTGGGGCATGGTTGATATCGGTGTCGTATGGTTTGACGGGTGGCAGACTGTCGGGGATGCCGGCCCTGATTTGTTCTTCGAATGTCATGGTATGTAAGTTTATAGTTTAGTTTCTACGATGTCCATGATTTCACGCTCAGCCTGAATGGCTTGGGCGGTGAGAGCCTGGGCTTCGGCGATGAGGGCGTCGGCTGTTGTGCGGTCTTTCAGCGAGGCGGCATTGATACGAACATTGAGCCCGGCTCCTATCACTGCTGCACGGGCGGCTAATGCGCCTACACCGGCATCGCTCACACTGGCAGGATTGCCTCTTTCTGCCATGTCGCGGCATAAGGGGAATACTTTGATGGCTGCCTTCATGGTGCGGAGCGGTACTTTCGCGGCATACAATGTGGCTTGCTGAATGGCCTCGCTGCGGGCGGATTTTTCGGCCTCGCTCCCTTTGGGCAACCCGAAGGCTGCCATGATGCGTTGGAAGGCTTCTGTATCCTCATCCACCAGGTGAAGGAGTTCATCGAGAAGTTGCTGTCCTTTGTCGGCCACGATAGAGAAACTGTTCCATTGGTCGTCCCAACCAGCCTTATGTGCGGCTAAGTTGGCCACCATGGTTCCCAAAGCGGCTCCCAATGCTCCCATATAAGCGGCGATGGTGCCGCCGCCAGGGGCTGGCGACTCACGTGATGTCTCCTCGGCGAATGCTTTCACGGTGAGGTCAGCCAACTTCGTCTTTTTGTCGGCATCCTCGAGCAGGTATTCGATGACTTTCTCCCGGGGGTTGAAAGGACGGAGGTCGGAAAGTCCCATCGAATGGATGGCCATGTCAACAATATCTTTTTCTGGAATACCAGTTGAGCGTTGCTGCTTTTCAAGGAAATATTTGCCGGCTTCAATAAGGGTGCGCTTGGGCACAAGTCCTACGATTTCGGTGCCGGTGACACGGATACCTCTGGCTTGTGCGCAGCGGCACACTTCATCGAAGGCTTTGTGGAGTGGGGTAGTGTTGATATCCGTGATGTTCATCGATACTTGGGCGATACCATATTCATCGATATACCAACCAATGGCTTTGGTCTTCTTCAGCGTTCCCGGTATCATGATTGTGTTACCGTCAGCATCTTTCATGGGGGTACCAGTGATGGGGTTCCCCTCCCGCTTTGGACGTCCTTTCTCTCTTACATCAAAGGCTATCGCGTTGGCGCGGCGGGTTGAGGTGGTGTTGAGATTGAAGTTCACGGCGATAAGGAAATCACGGGCTCCTACCACGGTGCATCCTGTACGGGCGATACGCTCATCCATGGGGCGGCTGCCGAAATCAGGCTCTTTTCCAGGGGTGGTGAGTTTCTTGGCGATGCCCTCATATTCGCCGGCGCGGCAAACAGCCAGATTGCGGCGCTCCTCGGTGAAGGCAGCGGCTTCATAGCAATAACAGGGTATGCCCAACTCATCGGCAATACGCTTGGCCAGGTCACGCGAGAGTGTGGCGCACTCCTCTAAGGTGATGCCACTCACGGGAATGATGGGAAGCACGTCGGTGGCACCGATTCGCGGATGCGCACCATGGTGCTGGCGCATGTCAATGAGTTCTCCAGCACATTTCACGGCTTTGAAAGCGGCTTCCACGACTGGTGCGGGCTCTCCTACGAAGGTGATAACGGTGCGGTTGGTGGCCTCGCCCGGATCCACGTTGAGTAGTTTCACACCTGGGGTGTTTTCTATTTCTGATGCTATCTGCTTGATAATCTCTGGATTGCGTCCCTCACTGAAATTGGGTACACATTCCACTAACTGCTTTTTCATAGATGATTGTCAGAAGGTTTGGTTGGTTACTTGGTTTAATGCGTGCAAATATACTTTTTTTGCATAAAAACTGCAAATTTTCCGATGGGTGTTTTTCACAAAAATTCAGTCTTTTCATTTTGCCATCCGCATGCTTTGCATTACCTTTGCATGGATGAAACGCACTTTTGAGCATCGGGTGGCTTGGCCATCATTGGTTTGTATCGTTTTGTTGGCCGTTTTGGCACTGCTGTTGTTTTGGCAGCGCACGGGCATGATGGCCCTGTTGGCGCTTTTGGTGGTGTGCCTTGACGTGGCGGTCATCGAGCGGGTGGTACATACCAGTTACACCATAGAGGGAGATACGCTTTCCATTTACCGCGGCCGTTTTTCGCGCGTTTTGCATATCCCTGTGGTGGAAATCCTCCAGATGCAGCGTCGTCCTGCTTTGTTGGGACTTTCTTCGTATGTGCTTGTTGAGTATGGCTCTCATCATTATGTGAGTGTGCAGCCATCCAATGAGGAGGCGTTCATCAGTGAGATAAAAAAACTGCAAAAACGATTGGATGATGAATTGGAGAAATAAGTTGTTGGCCTTGTTGTTGGCTTTGCCGTTG
>CACXDY010000011.1 GCA_902766505.1 uncultured Prevotellaceae bacterium | reverse complement strand
CTTGGCGGTGTGAGCGACAACGCCCTGCAGCGGCGTTTCACGGACCTGGAGGGATGGATGAACCAATATGTGGCATCCCGTGCCTCCACCGTTGTGCTGATGGTCAGCGGCATCGCCGTCACCATCAAGCAAGAGACATGAAAGACACGGACATAATTCGGAACGGAAAACGAGAACCTATGGAATACAACACCGACACATCCAAAACTAAATGGTGGCAGAATGCGTGGGCTGCCTTGATGTTTTTCACACGCCTGCCCTTTTGGCGCATCTATCAACCCCCTGTGGGAAGCTACAAAGCCGTAGTGGAATTTTGGCCTTTGGCAGGATGGCTGACAGGAGCTGCCATGGCAGCAACCATCTATTTTGGCTCCTGGGTCATGCCGCATGCACTGGCCGTTGCACTGGCCATTTTGGTGAGGTTGATGCTCACCGGAGCCCTTCACGAGGATGGTCTGGCTGATTTCTTTGACGGATTTGGCGGTGGCAACAGCAAGAGGCGCGTCCTCGACATCATGAAAGACTCTCACATCGGGACCTATGGTGTGCTGGCCCTCATTGTCTATCTGGGGGTGCTTTTCATTGCCCTGTGGAGTCTCCCGCCGTCTTTGGCCGCCCTGGCCATCTTCACTGCCGACCCGTTTTCCAAGATGCTGGCAGGACAACTCGTACAGATGATGCCTTATGCACGTTCGGAGAACGAAGCCAAATCGGGGGTTGTCTATCGCAAAATCAGCATCCCCAGTAGTATTTGCCTGGCTTTTCAGGGATTGCTGCCCGCTATTCCCTTACTGTTGTACGGCGGCATCAATGCCCATTTGGAGTTTGTTGTTTTTATTCCCTGCATCGTCATGTATTTCCTCTACTTGAAAATTTGGCACACACTGCGTGGTTATACAGGAGATTGCTGTGGAGCCATGTTCCTTCTTGTGGAACTGAGTGTATATCTCACGATTTGTATCATTCACCACCTCACCTTGGCTGCCTCATGAAAGTAACACTTATACGCCACACATCCGTGGCAGTTCCCTACGGCACCTGCTACGGGTGGAGTGATGTGGACGTGGCCGACACCTTCGAGCAGGAGGCATCTGCCACCATGAAGAGATTAGGCGACCGGACGTTTGATGCCATATATACCTCGCCTCTCACCCGTGCCAGGAAACTGGCCGCCTTTTGCGGTTATGCCGATGCTGTGACTGACGACCGGCTTAAAGAAATGAACATGGGGGAATGGGAAATGCAAAGGTGGATAGATATTACCGACCCCCACCTGCAAATATGGATGGACAATTATCTGCAAGAGTCCACGACTGGAGGCGAAGGTTTTCCGCTTTTCCGTCAACGGGTATGGGATTTCTTAGACGACCTGCGCAAAAAAAACCACCGCCATGTGGCCGTATTTGCCCATGGCGGTGTTATAGTCTGTGCCGGTCTATATGCCGGACTTTATCCCGAGAAAGAAGCCTTCAGCCATCAAGTGGACTATGGCGGTATCCTTGAGATAGAAATTTAGCTACGACAGCAGAATCTGCACTATACGTTCGGCCGACCGTCCATCCCATCTGTCGGGCAGGCTGCCTTTTTTCCATTGTCCAGAGACCATGTCGGTCACAACTTCCGAGAGCCGGTTAGGATCCTCGCCCACAAGGACGTTGGTCCCTGTCCGCACGGTCTCTATATGCTCCGTATAACTGTTGAGTGTCGCACAAGGTACGCCATTGAAGGTAGCCTCTTCCGCCACGTTGCCGGAATCGGTGATGATTCCTTTTGCATGGGCTGTGAGATAGCCAAACTCCAAATAACCCAGAGGATCGACAAGGTGGAACCTGTCAAGATTGGCGTTGATGGTAGCCAACTGCGCGGCAACAGCCTTGCGGGCATAACCGCGGAGAGGTGCCACGATATGCAAGTCGCCTGAGGCCTGGATGATGGCTTTGAGCATGTTTCTCAAATTGTCGGCATCACCGATGAGAACCTTCCGGTTGAGAGTAAACACCAAGTACTCTTGGTCACTGATTCCAAGCTGTCCGAGGATTTCCGGTCTACGGAACCTGTTGTAATTGGCCCTAAGTGTATCAATGAGGATATTGCCCACCAAATAAATTTGAGAGAGTTGCACGCCTTCTCTTGTCACGATATTGCTTGCCCCCTCACCTGCGGTAAACAACAAGTCGGAGAGTCCGTCAATAACGAGCCTGTTGATTTCCTTCGGCATGGTGATGTCGAAGGACCTTGTACCCGCCACAAGATGAGCCAGTTTCACTCCTTGTTTCTTGGTGACAATGGCAGCTGCCATGGTGGAAGCCAGGTCATCGACCACAATGACCACGTCTGTGGGATGCCCGAGCAGATAACGCTCGAATTCGCCCATAACCCGACCAGTCAACTCATTAAGACTGGAGCAGTCGACACCCAGGTACACATCAGGGTGCCTCATCTGGAGGTCATCGAACAATGACTGTTCCAACGTGGCATCACTCTCTGTACCGGCGTACACCAAGTCACATTCCACATCTCGTCCCTCAGCTTTCGCCTTGTCTATCGCTCTCAAAATGGGAGCCACTTTGACAAAGTTGGGGCGCGCTCCTGCTACAATACAGATATTCATTGAAAAGACTTGTTATTGTTGATTGAAGAGGTCCTTGATGCCTCCCAGACTTCCGAGCAAGTTGGTGGCTTCATAGGGCAGGTATACCGTCTTGGCCTTGTCGCCGGAAGCCAGTTCCTCCATCATCTGGATATATTTTTGTGCAAGCAGGTAATTGGCAGGATTAGTGGAATTGCCCACAGCCTCGGTAATTTTCTGAATGGCCACAGCCTCTGCCTCTGCTTTCCTAATCCGTGCAGTGGCCACACCCTCTGCCTCAAGGATAGCCTGTTGCTTCAAAGCCTCGGCGCGGTTGATGGTAGCAGCCTTCTCACCTTCAGACTGCAGGATTTGCGACTGTTTCTCACCCTCGCTGGTAAGTATGACCGCACGTTTGTTACGCTCAGCCTGCATTTGTTTCTCCATGGCCATGAGCACACTCTGCGGTGGTGTGATGTCCTGCAACTCCACGCGGTTGACCTTGATACCCCATTTATTGGTGGCATCGTCCAACACGGCCCTCAGCTTCGTATTCACCGTATCACGGGAAGTGAGCGTCTGGTCAAGTTCCATCTCACCAATGATATTTCTAAGAGTTGTCTGGGTAAGTTTCTCAATGGCATTGGGCAAGTTGCTGATCTCATAGACCGCTTTGAAAGGGTCTACAATCTGGAAATAGAGCAGTGCATTGATTTGCATCTGAATGTTGTCCTTGGTAATTACATTCTGCTTGTCGAAGTCATAGACCTGTTCCCTGAGATCGATTTCGCTGGAATAGAGGTATCTTCCCCTGTTGAGTGTGACGATGCTTTTTGCATTGTCGATAAATGGGATAATGATATTGATGCCGGGTTGCAGTGTGGCATGGTATTTACCGAGCCGTTCTATAATTTTCGTTTCCGACTGAGGGATAATGACCAATGTTTTCTTGGCTAAGAGGATCACCAGAACGATGATGGCGATCAATACGATAACAGTTGTTGTCATAGTAATTGGAATTTTGATTAAATCAGATTTTCTCTACGGTGATAATGATACTCTCTCTGGCCACGACCTTTACCTTTGCGTCTTTCTCGATAGCCTCACCATCTGAAGAAACGGCTTTCCAGTCATCGCCATCAATGGCCACGCGGCCATAGCCGCCTTTTTCAATGGTCTGGGACACTTGTCCCACTCTACCGAGAATGGCATCTGCATTGCTCACCCGGTTCTCATCATTCCGGTGAAGGTATCGCAAAGCCACAGGCCGTATGAAGTAGATACTCAGCAAAGAGCACAGTGCGAGGCAAATGAGTTGGGGTATGATGCCCAACCCGAGTGCGGCAGCCAAGGAGGCCGCCAAAGCGCCAATGGCAAAGCAAAGGATAAAGAGGTCGCCCGAACCAAGCTCAGCAATCAGGCAGAGCACGGAGACAAGAATCCAGATAAGCCAATGGTGTTGGGTAAGGAAATCAATCATGTGTCAGTTAGGTTGAGGATTTCAAAAAACGTTGTCATTCCATTCTCCAGTCGTATGCCCGTGAAAGGACATACGGCTGGGAACTGGTTTATTTTTTCTTATAGTACTTAAGTGCCTCAGGCAGTATTTTCTGTATATTTTGAATGCGTTGCGCATCTGAGGGGTGTGTGCTCAGCCAGGTGGGAGTAGATTTTCCTGAATTGCTTGAAGCCATTCTCTGCCAGAAAGTGACGGCCTCATTGGGGTCATATCCTGCCATGGCAGCAAAGATGAGTCCGATATGGTCGGCCTCCGTTTCGTTGCTGCGTGAGTATTTCAAGGTAGCAACCTGTGATCCGAGTCCATAGAGAGAAGACAGTGCGCTGGTGGTGTTGGCATTGATACCGGAAACCTGCAGGATGGCACTGCCAATCTGTCCGATGGTCTGCTGTTTGATTTGTTTCTGGTATTGCTCTGAAGAGTGATAAGCCACAGCATGTGCTATCTCGTGTCCGAGTACGATGGCAAGGGCAGCCTCTGTCTTTGTAACAGGGAGCAGTCCCTCATAAACCACAATTTTTCCGCCGGGCATACAGAAAGCATTCACCTGGTTCTCGTTCACGAGGTTGAACTCCCAGTTATAGTTTTTCACCTCTTCAGCGTAGCCATTGTTTTTGAGATAAGTCTCCACGGCATTGGCCAATCTTTGGCCCACCCTTTTCACCAGGGCTGTATTCGTGGCATTGGTAGACAATTTTGCCGTACTGACATAGTTCTTGTACTCTGTAAAGCTTTGTGATATCAAAGCATTGTTGTCACTATACACCGATTGTTTACGACCTGTGACAGGCACAACTCTTGTTGTTCCACATGCTGATAGAAGGACTACCACCACCAGCAGCAGTAATGTTTTCGTTGTTTTCATGATGATATGATGATTTGGTTATTGGTCACTGTTAGCAGGGAGAGTGCTGTTGATTTTGTCAATCTGCTCATTGATTTTCGTGCTGAATCCCATGGGGCTCCAGATATACTTGAAGATATCCTTTTCCTCACCAGTCGACACGATGACATTTCCATAATTGAAAATTCTCCCGAGGATGCTTTGTCTGACATTGATACTCTCACATTTACGCAGCATCAGTTCTTTGGAATTCCGCATAATGATTCCTGTCTTCAGGATAATGCGCTTATTGGTGAGAATAAACTTCTTTCCATTATTGATAACGATTGCCCAAAGCAACGCCAGAACGAGGAATATACCACTGAAAATGAGTCTGATTTTCATAGTATCCTCACCAATCTGAAGAAAAGGCAGAACCAGAGCCAGTAAAACAAGCAATCCGGGAAGCCAATAGAGCATATAGTGGAATTTTGCCTCACAGACAACCACCTCGCCCTCCATCATGTTTTTTTGTGATAAAGCCATAATCCGTTAAGTTAGTTATTATCGTGCCTCAACAGACACCTGATGGTATCATATATGGGCATAATGTTCAGCAAAATTAAGAATTAATTCTGAAAAGCAAAAGCGATTTTGCAGAATTAACGCAGAGATTAGTAAAAAAATCAGATTACATAAAAAGGACATGATAAAAAATCACGTCCTTTTACTTGGTTGATGCTATGAATGTGCTTTATCTCACCAGTACTTTACGAACCGAGCCGTCAGCCATCCGCAGGATATTGATGCCTTTCACAGGACGGGAAACTGTTTGACCATCCATTGTATGGCGTGCCGCAATATGGAGAGCATCTCCCCGCTGCAGGTTTTCCACGCCGTCATCTATCTTCTTGTATTGGAAATAGGCGGTAATCATTGGTCCCCAATCCACAACTTGAACAACATTGTTCTCATTTCTCTGACCTATTTCTATCTGCATATCCACCACACACTCTCCATAATCGTCAGGATACCATTCCGTTTGCAAGTCTCCTGCCGTTCCTCCTTGGGGAATAGTGCCATAGGCAGAGTTGAACTCACAGACCTCCGTTCTTCCCGGCAGACATGAGCCCATGGCACAAGTGACGAAACTGCCGTTGTCGATACGTGTGATGATGAAAGCCACACGCACCGGTGTGTTATCTTCCCCGGCCACATTCTTGACAGTGAAGTCGGCCGATATCTTGGGTATCATCTCCCCTGTCTCAGGGTCTTCCTCCATGGTAACCACGGGGCCATAATGTTGTGAACCATTGGGTATCAGTTCACCGGTATTAGTTACAAACTCATAGGCATGATTGACATCGTCATCTTGCGCAAAAGCCACTGTTCCACACATGAAAAGTGCGATACACAGTAAATACATTTTTTTCATAAACAATTCTTTTTACAATGCAAAGGTAGCGGATTTTCATCTCTACGGGTACATTCATATTGTTAAAAAACATCAATTAAGTTGACGTATGTTATAGATTACCCCCAAAGAACTTGGTCAACCGGAGATATCCCAAAAAAAAGTGATAACTTTGCAGCAGATTACCAATTCTCTAAAAGACTGCACATGATTCATCGAATACTGACTATCACCGCAGCCATGCTGTTGACCATGCCAATGGCTATGTTGGCCCAGGAAGAGGGCGACAACATCTCCCGCGAGATATTCATTTATGCACCTAATGACAGGGCTGGGCTTCATGCCGCCTACCTGGATTTCGAAGGCAAATGGTTGGAGATAGGTCAGCTATGCGCTTCCGACTATGGCACTTGGGGCGCAGAGAAACGCATGTTCCATCCCAATTTGGTCAGAGCGTCCGACGGCACATGGCGTGCGGTATGGCAACTCAATGACCATTCGCCCTGTTTTGCCGCAGCTTACAGTGCCGACTTGATCACGTGGCGCCCACAGGATTATCCCCGCATGAGCACGCCCACCTGTCTCCGCCCCATTGTGTTTGAAGGTGACGACGGCACTTTTGACATCTTTTACCAGTCGGGTGATGAAAAGCGGTATGTTCAGGCATCCAAAGATTTTCGCACATTCAGTGCCGACAGTCCCAGTACGATTGGCGAAGCTGCATGGGGAGGCGACACCGTGCTGATTGACGGCAAGCGTTTCGGAGGTCAGATTTTCGATGTTACCCAGGGAGAACTAATCTCACTGCTCACCCATCATAGAATGCAGCACCTCGATGCCGAGATGAGTGCAGAGCGCATGGAAGGCGACAGCAAGCGTTTTGCCGGCCTTGCACCAGTGCGTGCCACACTATCTGTCCAGGCCAACGACAAGAAAGCCATCAGCGACAAACTGATTGGCATCTTCTTTGAGGACATCAGTTATGCTGCCGACGGAGGTCTCTATGCAGAATTGGTACAGAACCGGGACTTTGAGTACAGTGCCCTCGACCGCAAGGAATGGAAGGCCACCACAGCATGGAGCAGCGACGGGGAGATTGCCATCGGAACAGAGAATCCTCTCAGTGCCAACAATCCCCACTATGCCATTTTGGAAACACACCCCATCACCAACGAGGGATGGGACGGCATCCATGACGCCAATCCCGGCGGATTGTACGATTTTTCCTTCCAAGTCCGCCTAATCGACTGTTCGAAGAAAAAATGGAAAGTACAGATACTGACATCCTCCGGTGAGTTGTTGGCAGAAAGCAAAATCACCACCCGTGGCACCGGCTGGCAGAAATATACTGCTGAACTCAGCACAGCACAGCCCCGTCTGCGCGCCAAGGCTACCACTGAAAACTGTGTGCTCCGCCTCATACCTTTAGGCAAAGGCAAAGCTGCTGTCGACATGGTCAGTCTGTTTCCCCGTGAGACGTTCCACAACCATCCCAACGGTCTGCGAAAAGACCTGGCCCAGGTCATTGCAGACCTGCATCCGAAGTTCGTTCGCTTCCCTGGAGGTTGCATGAGTCATGGTCAGGGGCTGGGCAACATCTATCACTGGAACCACACCGTTGGCAAGTTGGAAGACCGAAAGCCCGATTTCAATATCTGGAATTATCATCAGACCCGTGGTCTCGGATTCTATGAGTTTTTCCTATTCTGCGAGGACATCGGAGCAGAGCCTCTTCCAGTCCTTGCAGCAGGTGTTCCCTGCCAGAATTCGGCAGGCGACAAGGACGGCTTTGGCGGACAGCAGGGAGGTATCCCGATGGAAGATATGCCCGCCTATTGTCAAGAAATCCTTGACATGATAGAATGGGCAAATGGTGACCCGGCCACCAGTCCTTGGGCCAAGATGCGGGCCGAGGCAGGCCATCCGGCACCTTTCAATCTCAAATATGTGGGGATAGGCAATGAAGACCTTGTCTCATCGGTCTTTGAGGAGCGTTATGGCATGATATGCCGGGCCATCAAAGAGAAATACCCCCAAATCACCGTTTGCGGAACGGTAGGTCCGTTCCACGCTCCATCATCAGACTATGTAGAGGGCTGGGACTACGCCAAGAAGCATGCCGACATCATCGACATGGTGGATGAGCATTATTATGAGAGCACAGGGTGGTTTCTCCACCACCAGGACTATTACGATGACTACGACCGCAAGGCGCCCAAAGTCTATTTAGGAGAATATGCGGCCAGCACCAATGTCAAGCGGAGCAATGTGGAAACGGCTCTAGCCGAGGCAATCCACCTGTGCAACGTGGAGCGCAACGGAGACGTGGTAGCCATGACATCCTATGCGCCCTTGCTTGCCAAGGAAAAGCACCACAACTGGAATCCCGACTTGATATATTTCGACAACTCCAGTGTACGCACCACTCCAAGCTATGAGACTCAACGCCTCTTCTCCATCTTTGGCGGCGACCGTTATGTGTCTTCCCGTCTGGAAACATTCGAAGAGGTGGCACACCGAGTGGTGGCCAGTGTGGTAGAAGACAGCAAGACCGGCAAACGCTACCTCAAGGTAGTCAATGCGCTGCCCGTGGAGGTGACCCTTGCCACCCAGGGCTTCACCATTCCCGCCGGAGCCTCTTACGAGGGTTTTGGCGGCAAGCCCGACGACCAAAGTGTCGTCATTGAGAAGGGCACCATATCCGATGGAAACATCACATTGCCCCCCTATTCTTTCAGGGCAATAGCTTTATAATAAACAAGACGAGAAATGAAAAGAATCATAGTATTAGCATGGGGACTGGTCATACTGACCATGACTGCCTATTCCCAGACATCCGCCGATGTAGCAAAGATGCGCAAGCAGGCTGAGGCAGGAAACGTGAAGTCACAAGTTGCCTTAGCCAACAGTCTCTTAACAGGCAAAGGTGTGAGTGTGGATTATGTGGAAGCCGCCAAATGGTACCGTAAGGCCGCAGACAAGGGTAATATAGAAGCTTGCTTTACCCTTGGTTATTGCTACGAGAAAGGCTACGGAGTGGAGAAGAATTACAACGAGGCCATCAAATGGTATGAAAAGAGTGCCAACAAAGGCAACTTGCAGTCGATGAACAGCCTTGGCCATCTCTATGATGTCGGTGGCGACGGCTTTGACAAGAACTACAAGAAAGCAGCTGAGTGGTATCTCAAGGCAGCCGAGAAGGGTTATGCTCCGGCTCAGTTCAACCTTGGCTCATGCTATTATCAGATGAAAGGAGTAGACCTTGATTATGCCCAAGCTATGAGTTGGTGGGAGAAAGCTGCCGCCCAAGGTAATACTGCCGCCATGTTCAATCTGGGCTATTGCTATATGAAAGGTGAAGGAACGGATAAGAATCCCGAGAAAGCCTTTAGTTATTTCCTCCGGTTGGCAGATGCCGGTGATGCCCGTTCCCAGTATGAGGTAGGCAGGATGTACTCTTTGGGAGAGGGTGTTGCCCAAGACAACATGAAAAGCCTGGAGTATTTCACCAAATCAGCGGAGAAAGGCTATTCTCCCGCCCAGTTGTCCATGGGCCGCTTCTACGACAAGGGAGTCTATGTAGACCAGGATTATGAGGTAGCCGCCAAATGGTATCTCAAGGCAGCCGAACAGGGTAATTCAGAGGCACAATACAACATAGGCAACATGTATTACAACGGTATGGGCATCGAACAGAACTATGAGGAAGCCTTCAAATGGATGGAGAAAGCAGCCCAGCAAGGCAATGCCTCAGCCCTGACGGGTCTTGGCCTCTGCTATTATTATGGTTATGGCGTGAAACGCAACAAGAACGTTGGCCGGGAATGGGTAGAGAAAGCCATCCTAATGGGTGATGAATATGCCAAGGAAGTGTTGAAGAAGATGAAATAAGAGAAGTCACTCATCTCTCAGAAGGAGGGAAATAAGGTTCCTTGTGCCTGTCGTCTCCCTGAGGATATCTCCCGTATTCTACCGAAATGCCCATGCTGAACGACGGATTGAAGTTGTATACCACAGCCGCTCCTATCCTGTCGCCCATTTGTCCTATTTCATAAAGAGGATAGGCTGCAGTGCTGCTACCGACGAGGGACTTCTGTCCATATACATAAGCTTCCCAATGCTCATTAAACTGATACCCCAATATGGCTGTGACCCCTGCCTCGCGGGCATAGGTGTGACCCCAGTTGAGATTGGTGAGGAAACCGCCTACTGCCAACGACAGTTTCTTGTCTTTGGTCAGTGGGGCGGCATAGAGAGCCGACACATTTTGGGCGAAGCCGGCACCATGACGTGCGTGTTTGCCGAATTGTGCAAACACGGAAGCTCCGAGACTGACATTTAATCCCTGATGCAACTTCCAGGCATATCCACCATGGAAATAATAGGGATAATGGAAATAGTATTGATTATGCCATCCAAGCATCACTTTTCCGTTGGTGCTCAATGGTGGCAGGTGAAGTGAATCTTCTGATTCCCAAAAAGGTTGTGCCATCATAGGTTGGGTTACGACATGGACAGTATCAGGAATGGAGATTGCCGTTTCCGGTTTCTCACCATTTTGACCGGAACCGGTTCTTACCTCCTGTGCCTGCAAGGAAAGCAGTCCCATCCATGCACATACGCATATCATCCAACGTTTCATCATGCCGCAAAGATATGACATCCGTCAGTCACCTCAAAATTATTTTGGCTATTTTTAAGTTCGTTATCAAAGTTTCGCATTTATCATTTCAACAGCGAAACGACTCCGATGATGCCTAATCCCGTCAGACTTGCCCCACCGGCATAGGTCAGAATTGAGCCTAAGAGATGGCGCTTATTCCTCTCTGGGGTGGAAAATTGGAAAATCGTTGTTGACCTGAAAGTCTCGCCCGGGCGCAACACCGTAGAAGGGAAATTCTTCTGATTGGGACTGTCAGCAAAATGCATGGTTTCCAAGCAAACAGCCGAACGGCTGGGATAGGCTATACCTTTTTTGCCCACCTGTCTGCCCTTCAAGCCATTGGCCGTATAAACATGTATGGCCGGTTGGGTGGTGTAGACCATCATGGTACGTCCACTTTCGGGGTCGAATAGGATGGCCGCCGGCTTTGACAGCTTGCCGTCATTTCTCAATGCGAAAGAATGGTCATAGCCATTGGTGATGCTCATCTGCTCGTCCATGATATCGATGTCCTGTCCGATAGGCTTCATGACAGAGAAATCAAAAGGAGTGTTCCTCACCTTCATGAACTCCCCATTCAGATTTTTGTTTTTGTCAAAGGTAGCGATACGCTTGCTGTTGACATAAAGTTGCTGGTTCAGCACATCATGGGCGGGGTTGGCCGAAAGGTTGAAAAATGTGTGATTGGACAGGTTCAGCACGGTGGGCTTGTCAGTGACTGCCTCGTAGTCCACACTCAATTGTCCGAGATGATTCAGTGTATAAGTAACAATCGTTTGGAGATTGCCAGGGAATCCATTTTCCTTATCCGGCGACAAATAGCTGAGCGTCAGCGTTGTGTCATTGACTTCCTTCACATCCCACACTTTGTCTGCAAAACCGGGATAGCCGCCATGTGAGATATTTCCGCCGCCCGTCTCTTGTAGAGAGAAAGACTCACCGTCGAGAGAAAAACGTGCTCCTTTGATTCTGCCGATATAACGGCCCACCACACTGCCAAAATTGTTTTTTTGCATGTGGTAGTCATCGATATTGTCGAATCCGAGTACCACATCTCCCAAAACGCCTTGCTTGTCGGGCACCATGAGTGACACGAGTCTTGCCCCATAATTGGTGATACAAGCCTCCATATTTTTATTCTTCAAGACATACAAAGAGGTAGGCTTACCTTCCACCATACCCTCAAACCGTTGCGGGTCAAGTCCTGAAGCTGTGAGCTGCCTGGGTATCAGGCTATTGATGAGGATGACCATATTTCGGATATACATCTGGGTGGAAATCCCCATGACCGTATGGTTTTCGTAGGGCGAAGTATCGTATTCATCACCCGCCATGGTCTGGGCGTATTGGGTATCCATACTTTCCGTATCCATCTTCTGGGGCAGAGGTTTGAAGGGATGAGAAATCTGGCGGATGGGAGAAGGCCAATAGTATCCGTTTTCAAATGCAGACGACACCTCTTCCGCAGACGGCAGGGTCATGCCAGGCCTGTTCCATCTGTTGACATCATAATGAAAGCGTTCTGGTCCTCTACGGGCACTTGCACGCAAAGGGGAGTTCCGCTGCAAATCCTTCTGAACGAGATTTTTTGTCTGCTCAAAGGCCTCACGCAGCAAATCCACATTCACCACATGGAAAGAACTGTAATGGACTATGGTACCTTCGGTATTGTCATCGGTATAATATGTACCGTTCACCACATTTCCACCTCTTCTATGCACATACATCGGTCTGCCGTCTTCAGGACAGATGAACCGGGGCACCAGCATTTCCCCTTTCTGCAGGGGAGTCTTTCTTACCTTCAAAGCGAGGCTGTCGGGCAAACGTTGGCTCTCCAGAAAGTCAATGGCCATAGGAATACCCTCAAGAAAAGACTTGTCGCCGGTCATGCGGTAGAACTCCATCATCTTGCGTATCATGTTGACCGTGGTGCCGGTATTGACCGAACGTGGTTCATACGACCTGGCGTGTGCAGGTTTCAGGTCCCCGGGTGTATACTGGTCAGCCCATCCTGCAAGAGGAGCGGGCTGCTGAAGGTCACGCAGCAGATGCATAGCCTTAAGAATCGGTTGCTGCAAACTATCGATGCCCAGAGATGTGTAGCACTGAAGCAGGAAGTCGATATTACCGCACATCACATTGTCGTTGATGGTTACAAAGGAGGAATAATCCGCTTTTCCCTTGAAAGGATGATTGTCCATCAAGGGATAACGCTGAGGCCATCCACCATGTTCATACTGACTCTTGAGGAAAAAACCGATAGCCTTGTCGAGTGCGGCACCGACCTCTGGATTCCGTTTCTCCAAAAACACCCTCAACAGAAATTCCGCACAAAGCCTCGAAGCATCGTCATCAAAAGTGGCATTGCCATAATAATGCTGGAATTCCTCCAATCTCCATGCCTGTTTTCCTATTGTGGCATACCAAGCCTTGAGTGAATCCTCCGGCTCCAGGTCGAACATATAGTTCCATCCGCCACAAGGAAGCTGTCCATGGATGATACACTTGGCTACGGTCAGCGCATAGTCATAATAATATTCATCACCTGTGGCATGAAAAGCATCGAGCAGCACCTGACCCACATCGGGTGTTCCCGGGGATTGCAGCCACACCATGGTCCGTTTGGCCTCGAGTTCCCCCCATTGCCGCGAGAAATCAGGCAGGTAATTCCACACAAAACCACCCTGACATGACACCTCTTCCATCATGAAACGAGTAGCCTGTGACATGGTCTGACGCACCTCCCTGTCACCTGCGGAAAGGTGCAGGGTGGCCATCAGCCCCCAAAAGACCAAGGTGATTACCCTCATAGCCAAATATGATTGAAATTACGAAAGCAGGTCAGTCCAGGAAGTCCTGTCTCATAGGACTGAAGGTATCGATGAGCGTGCCGGCTTCCAGACATTCACATCCATGCACGACATCTGGCTCCACATAATAGCCGTCGCCAGCCGCCAAGACCTTCTCTTCCTCTCCAATGGTGAGTTTGAACTTCCCCTCTGCCACATAGGTAGCCTGACTATGGTAGTGTGTATGTGGGGTACCAATAGCACCTTTTTCGAACACCACCTTGACCATCATCAACTGTCCGTCATAGCCCATTATCTGCCGGGTGATGCCCGGAGCCGGGTGATGCCAAGCAATCTCTGCAGCGATTTGAAATTTACCACTTTTTGTTCTCATAGGCATTTGTCTTCAGCGTTTGTTTATATGGTGCGAATGTAATAAAAAAATATGTAAAACACAAAAAAAGATAATAATTTTAAATTTATTCTTCCCTTTGTATTCATTTTGCTTACCTTTGCCGTCAGAAGCCTGCCTTTTTGGCGAGGCGTCACAAAAACTATGGAGGAATAAGATATGAAAAAGATTATTTTGGCATTCATGGCATTATTTGTCATCGGTTCGGCCAATGCCCAGATGACCAAGAAAGAGACAGGCAAAGGTCCTGTGAAAGAAAGAGCTACGAATTTGTGGAACAAGACTCAGGAAACCGTTGAGAAAGTGGCCACGAAAGTACAGGAAGACTTCACGTCGAGCAACAGCGGCCTTCACCGTATAAAAGGCAATTACTACATGCACGTCTATGACACCAATCTCTACCAAGGCGAAGAGGAAAATGCATTCCGCGAGATGTGCAGAAAGGAATTCAAGGCGAAATACCCCAAAGTACCCATCCAATCATGCGTGATTCCGCAGACAGACTGGGAGACTACTCCCATCAAAGAAGGCGACCAAGTCACGGGCTACGCCAGAACACTCTACTGCTATGTGCTCGGCAAAGATGGCAATGAGGGATTCATCAATGTCAAGTTTGTCTTCGAGCAGCACAAGGAAGTGGGTGGAGAATTCTCCAAGAGCCGTGAGAAATGGCCATTGTGGCTTCGCACGGACGTCGTGCCAAATGATATCATGGAAGAATTGCGCACCAAATAACCAGTCTTTTTACAACATATATGGGATTTCTCAAGTCATTTTTTGGTGGCAAGGAACAGTCACCTGAGGAGAAGCAGGAAAAGGAATCAGCCTATCAATTTGATGTCCTGAAGACGGAAGGCGTTCGTGCCCTGCATACCGGGAAGTGGGATTATGCGGTGAAATGTCTGAACAAGGCCCTTGATATTAAGGATGATTTGGAGGTACACGACTATCTCTCTCAGGCATACATCCAGAATGAGCAGTTCCGCAAGGGTTACGAACAACTTCAACTATTGTCCGCTGCCCAGCCCGACAACATCAACATCCTCACCACGATGGCGAGAGTAGCCTATATGATGGAAGACTTTCAGGCCATGTCGGAGGCATGTGAAAAATCTTTGCTTATCGACAAGGACCATGCCGACACCATGTTCCTGTACGCCCGTGCGGCTCTTGCACAGAAAGATATGGTGAATGCCGTGGCAATGTATACCAAGACCCTGATGCTTGACGAGAATTTCGCAGCAGCCTATTTGGAACGCGGCAATACACTGCTTCAAATGGGAGATTTGGAAGGTGCCGAGGAGGATGCCGACCATCTCATGCAACTTGCCGGCAACGACGAGGACGTATTGTTGCTCAAAGGCCGTGTACTGATGGCCCGGCAACGTCCGTCCGAGGCCATCGAAATGTTTGATAAGGCAATAGAAGGCAATCCCTTCAGCACCATTGCTTATAGAGAACGGGGCGCTGCCCGTCTGGCACTTGGCGACAAGGAAGGAGCCGAAGCCGACCTCCGTCAACTGTTGGAGATTGACCCAAAAGCCCTGGAGGATGTCAACGGAGCTTTCAAATCTTAGAAGTCTAAGATTTATATATATATTAAATATGTAAATACTCGTCTTTAAACAATTTTGCAAAGAACACGACAAAAAAACTTCCAAAATGTTTTTGTATTCCGACAAAAAGTAATAAATTTGCAGCGAAATCAATCAAAGAACGACAAATGAGTACATTCAACGCATACTTTTACTTTTATTATTACTTTGCAAGCACTTGTGAAGCGGGAAGTTGCGTATAGTATTCAAAACGAGTAAGCATCCATTAAGATACAAAATAGGAATCCCGCTTCACAACATGAAGCGGGATTCTCATTATAATAAAAGTAAGAACATGAAAAGAATAGCCATTCAAGGCAAAATAGGTTCGTTTCACGACATCGCCGCCCATCTCTATTTCGAAGACCAGCAGGTTCAAATTATCTGCTGCTCCACCTTCGAAGAGGTATACGACAACATCCACCGCGACCCCACTGTCATCGGTATGACTGCCATAGAGAACACCATTGCCGGTAGTCTGCTCCATAACTACGAGTTGCTTCGCGATTCAGGAACCACGGTCGTGGGTGAGCACAAACTCCACATCCGACACTGTATCTGCTGTCTGCCCGAGGACGACTGGGACACTATCGACGAAGTACACTCCCACCCTGTTGCCCTCATGCAATGCCGGGAATTCCTTTCCCAACACCCTACCCTCAAGGCTGTTGAGACAGAAGACACAGCAGGTGCAGCCGAAGACATCATGGAACATCAGCTCCGCGGCAAAGCCGCCATCTGCAGCGCTGACGCCGCCCGCCTTCACGGCATGAAGATACTGGAGGATTCCATAGAAGACAACAAGCACAACTTTACCCGTTTCCTTGTCGTATGCGACCCCCGGAAAGCAGACTTTCTAAGGCCGTTGGAAAAATCCGACAAAGCCAGTCTGGTTTTTTCACTTCCTCATGAGGAGGGCTCCCTGTCGAAAATCCTCACTATCCTCTCGTTCTACAACATCAATCTTACCAAAATACAGTCGTTGCCCATTATCGGCCATGAGTGGGAATATCTTTTCTACGTCGACGTAACCTATTCCAACCTGACCCGCTACCGTCAGAGCATCGATGCCATCACCCCACTTACCAAGGAACTGAAAATATTAGGAGAATATCAAAATGGAAAACAAACCAATTAATATTGTGCCGGCCGAGCGGCTCAGCCAAGTACAGGAATACTATTTCAGCCGAAAGCTGAAAGAAGTGGCCCAACTCAATGCTGAGGGCCGTGACATTATCAGCCTCGCCATAGGCAGTCCCGACATGCCGCCCTCACCTGCCACCATTGAGAAACTTTGCGAGGTGGCCCATCAGCCCAACGCCCATGGCTACCAGCCCACGATGGGCACACCAGAACTGAGAAATGCCATGTCTGCTTTCTATCAGCGCTGGTATGGTGTCACGCTCAATCCCGCCACAGAGATATTACCCCTGATAGGCAGCAAGGAAGGTATCCTTCATGTGACCCTCGCCTTCGTCAATCCCGGAGACGGAGTTCTGGTACCCAATCCCGGCTATCCCACCTATACTTCCCTCAGTCGACTGTTGGGTGCGAGAATTGTGAACTACAACCTCCGTGAGGACAACGGGTGGCAGCCCGACTTCGAAGAGTTGGAGCGGATGGATTTGTCGGGTGTCAAACTGATGTGGACCAACTATCCCAATATGCCTACCGGCGGCAATGCCCAAATCCAGACATATGAACGCCTCGTGGACTTTGCCCGGCGCAAAGGCATTGTCGTAGTGAACGACAATCCATACTCCTTCATTCTCAACGAACATCCTCTCTCTCTGTTGCAGGTGGAGGGTGCCAAGGACTGCTGTATCGAGTTCAACTCCATGAGCAAGAGCCACAACATGCCAGGCTGGCGTGTTGGTTTGTGCGCCACCAATGCCACTTTTATCTCCTGGATTTTGAAGGTGAAGAGCAATATCGACAGCGGTACATTCCGCGGAATACAGTTGGCTGCCGCCGAAGCTTATGCCAATGATGAGTCGTGGCACCATGAAGCCAACATCATGACCTACGGACGGCGCCGTGCCATAGCCGAGGAGATTATGAACACACTTGGTTGCCGTTTCGACCCCACACAAGTAGGCATGTTCCTTTGGGGACGCATTCCCGACATCTACAGCAATGCAGAGGAACTCACCGAACTTGTGCTCCACCAGTCACGTGTATTCATCACCCCAGGCTTCATTTTCGGGAGCAACGGCGAACGCTACATCCGCATCTCTCTGTGCGCCAAAGATGAGAAGATGCGCGAGGCATTACATAGAATCAAGGAAACCATTGCAACAACATAAAAAACAACATATCATGTCATTAAACCTACAACCCCTGAAATTGCCAAGCGACAACGAACGTCCACAGGTAATAGCCGGACCTTGTTCGGCCGAGACAGAAGAACAAGTGATGACCACCGCCCTGCAACTTGCCCGAAAAGGTTGCCACATGTTCAGAGCGGGAGCCTGGAAACCCCGCACTAAACCAGGCGGCTTTGAGGGAAACGGCGAGAAGGCCCTCCCCTGGCTGCAGAATGTCAAGAAAGAAACAGGCATGCTCGTCGCCACCGAGGTGGCTACCCCAGAACACGTTGAGAAAGCCCTTCAATACGGCATCGACGTGCTGTGGATAGGTGCCCGCACCTCTGCCAATCCCTTTGCCATGCAGGCAATAGCCGACACACTTCGCGGTGTCGACGTTCCCGTATTGGTAAAAAACCCCATCAACCCCGACTTAGAGTTGTGGATAGGTGCTTTGGAGCGCATCAACCAAGCAGGTGTCACGAGGTTGGCTGCCATTCATCGTGGATTCTCCAGCTATGACAAGAAAATCTACCGCAATCTACCTATGTGGCAGATACCCATCGAACTCCGCCGCCGCATACCCGAACTCCCCATTTTCTGTGACCCCAGCCATATCGGAGGCCGCCGCGAACTGATAGCACCACTCTGCCAACAGTCCATGGACTTGGGATTCGACGGTCTGATTGTGGAATCCCATTGCGACCCTGACCGTGCCTGGAGCGATGCCAACCAACAAGTGACTCCCGACGTTCTCGATTATATCCTCTCGCTCCTTGTCATCCGCGACGAGAAAGTGACTACGGAGGGCATTCACGAGTTGCGTCAGCAAATCGACGAGCTCGACAACCAATTGATGGAGCTGTTGGCCAAGCGTATGCGCGTTTGCCGCGAAATAGGCCAATACAAGAAGGAACACAACATGACAGTGCTGCAACCCACCCGCTATGGTGAGATCCTCGACAAGCGTGGTGCACAGGGTTCTCTCTGTGGCATGGATGCCGATTTCGTGCGCAAAGTTTTTGAGAGCGTGCACGAGGAGAGTGTGCGCCAGCAGGTGGAAATCATCAACCAATAACTCACTCAAAAACTATTCAAACAATGAGAATACTGATATTAGGCGCTGGAAAGATGGGCAGTTTCTTCCTCGACCTGCTCAGCTTCGACCACGAAATGGCTGTCTACGAGAAAGACCCTCGCCGGATGAGGTTCACATACAACACGCAACGATTTACCACCTTAGAAGAGATAGAGGCTTTCAAACCTGAGTTAGTCATCAATGCCGTGACAGTGAAATACACCATTCCCGCCTTCGATGAGGTGATACCGCATATACCTGCCGACTGCATCATCAGCGATATTGCTTCGGTGAAGACCGGCTTGTTTGATTATTACAGCAACTGTGGACACCGGTATGTGTCCACTCACCCGATGTTCGGACCCACTTTCGCCAACTTACAACAGCTTAGTGAGGAGAATGCCATCATCATCAGCGAGGGAGACTACATGGGCCGCATCTTTTTTAAAGACCTCTACAGCCGCTTAGGTCTCAACATCTATGAGTACACCTTTGATGAGCACGACCGCACGGTGGCCTACTCACTCAGTATCCCGTTTGTCAGCACATTCGTCTTCGCCGCAGTGATGAAGCACCAGGATGCTCCAGGCACCACGTTTAAGCGCCACATGCGTATTGCCAAGGGTGTGCTTACAGAAGATGACTACCTCTTACAGGAAATCCTCTTCAATCCCTATACCAGTGAGCAAGTGGCACAAATCCGAACCGAACTGAAGGAGTTGCTTCATATCATCGATACCAAGGATGCCAACGACATGAAAGCCTATCTCACAAAAATCCGCAATAATGTAGGGCGTGATATCGGAATCAAATAACGTCATCGACAAGGCTACTTCAGAAAAAGTACATTATTGAAAAAAAAAGAGGAAAAAAAATTGTTGTTTTAAGGTTTTTTATTAAATTTGCAACGTCACCAAGTGTCTTGGTGTAAGAATTGCCCTGCCGAAAGGGCTGTAAGTCTATGAGAATGAATAATATACCAATTTATATCGATTAACATTAAACAAAAATCATATGAGAAAAAAATTATTCCTCTTATTAGTATCCTGCTTGGCTTTTGTCGGCAACGTATGTGCTGAAGAGTTAGGTGATGGTGAGTCCGTTAAGATTCCTGATGCAGACATTCAGGCTACACGTACTGTTGATCTACCCATCAAATACATCTTCAATCGGTTTATTCCTGGAACGAACAATGTCCCAGATACTGATGGTTACGATCCTGACAGAGGCTACAGAGGCTTCCAGTTAAACGTTGCTTTGCCAGAAGGTATTACTTGTACCGCAGTGAAACTCAACCCTGCATTGGCAAGTTATCTGCCAGAGTACCAGATTAAGAAATCCCTCGTTGATGGAGAGACGAGATTAGTAGGTATGGAGATATCCATGGACTTGATTCCTCTCAACAGCAATCTCGACCCATCCTTGCTTGATGAGGAAGGTTATGCAGATTTTTGCTATCTGACTTTACAGGCTGCTGAGGACATCGAAGTGGGCAAAGAATTGGTAGCACAGATTACCCACTTTGAATTTGACTACGCTACAAAGGTCGTTCTCATCCCCCAAGAGTCATTTAAGCTGTCTACATTAGAGAAACAGCCATTGCCACTGAGCGAGGAAGACACCGAAATTGCTGAAGCCAACGATGTGGAAGACGACTATCTCGTCACCCGTACGCTGAAAGCTGGCAACTGGTCTACCATCTGTCTGCCATTCTCCATGACAACTGATGAAATGAAAGAAGCATTTGGCGAAGATGTCGCTTTAGCTGATTTTGTCAACTATGAGACAAACGCAGTAAATGAAACTGATCCTGTCACTGATATCACAGTGAACTTCAGTAGTGTAACCTCTGGTATTGATGCCAATCACCCATACATCATCAAGACATCTAAGAATGTGGAGAATTTCACCGTCACAGGAAAGACTCTCAACCCAGACGAGGAAGGATGTGTGAAAGACTATACAGAGAGGGTAAAAGTAGGAAAAGTATGGGTTGATTTCGTATATGGCTCATTCAAGGGAACATTGCACAATGGTGTAGACATCAAACCTTATGTTGATGAAGACACAGAAGAGACCATGTGTCCTCTCTTCCTGAGCGGCAACAAGTTCTGGTATGCATCAGAAAACACCAAGCCGTTGAAGGGCTTCCGGGGCTACTTCGTCTTCTTGGACAAGCTTGATGACGTAGCATCTGCCAACATCGGTATCATGATTGACAACGAGGCTGACTATATTGAGGGAATCAGCACTTCTCAGGTTGCCAATGGTGACGTCTATACTGTCAGCGGTATGTACGTAGGCAAGAACCTTGACTTGAAGAAACTGCCACGTGGCATGTACATTGTGAACAATAAGAAAGTGGTTGTCAAATAATTAAAAATGTCACAGCTATGAAAAAGATTTATTCAGCACCCACTTGTGGGATGATACCATTGAGTGCCACCTATATCTTAGCTGGTTCTGGTGTAGCAGGAACAGGCGAGGGGATAACCATTCCTTATGGTGGTGAAGATGATGGAGAACATGAAGGTGAATCCAACATCATTGCCTGGGACCGTTTTGACAACAATTTCTAATGATATTATTTCTCCTAAATAGCTTTTCTCCCCGAGCGTTTCGCTCGGGGAGAATTGTTTCACTTATCCCCAAACTTCTCACATAAGTCCGGAACACCCTTGATAGCATTATTGTTGGCCACGCTCTTTACTTTTGTGGAACTCAACTGCGAGAATCTGTTCGACTACACCCACGACACAGGGAAGAACGACCATGAATATCTCCCTACCGCCACCCGCAAGTGGGACAACAACAAATATTGGTCGAAGCTGAATAACATTGCCCGCACCATCGTGGCATGCGGCGGAGAGGCAGACCAATGGTCGCTGCCCGACATGGTTGCCCTCACGGAAGTGGAGAACGACTCGGTGCTTCATCACCTTACTACACGCTCTTTGCTCCGCAATGCGGGTTACCAATATGTGATGACCCAATCGGATGATGAACGCGGCATCGACGTAGCCCTACTCTATTCTCCTTTCTCATTCAGGATACTCAGCCACTATTCCCTGCGCATCCCTCCACCCGCCGGTCATCATTCCACCCGTGACATTCTCTATGTCAAAGGTATCATAGTGACGGGCGACACCCTCCATGTCATGGTAGTGCATGCCCCCAGCCGTGTAGGTGGCCGGACTGCCAGAGAGTACCGATTGCGGTTGGCAGAACGACTGACAGCAACCGTCGACTCCTTGCGCCATTTGGGCGAAGGCAGCCATCTCCTGATAGCCGGCGATTTCAATGATTTATCTACCGACAGTACGCTGACCATGCTATGCCACCACGGATTGACCAATCTCACGTCGGCGGCAAGCGGAAGGAATGGTGCCCGAGGAACCTACAAGCACCAAGGACGCTGGGGTAGCCTCGACCACATTCTGAGTTCAGATGCCATGGCCAACCTCCACAATGGCAGTCAAGTGATAGACCTGCCATTTCTGACGGAAGAAGATGAGAAATATGGTGGTATCAAACCCCGCCGGACCTATATCGGCATGCGCTACAATGGTGGAACAAGTGACCATTTACCCCTGACTGCCACATTCAAGATAGGAGAATAGGAGCCGGCGAAATCCCCTCGACATGGCACAATGTCACATAAAGTGTGCGTCTATGGGTTAAAAAGCCGCTCCAAAAACTGAAAAATCGAGTTTCTAAGCCGCTGTATTGTATTTTTTTGCTAAATTTGCATTTTGTTAGGAGCCTATCATACAAAGACTGGCCCCTGGCCGACGAAAACTATTATTTTAGAAAGAAAAGAGAACAATGTTTGAAAATTTAAGTGAACGTCTGGAGCGTTCCTTTAAGATCCTCAAAGGCGAGGGCAAAATTACCGAGATAAACGTGGCGCAGACCCTCAAGGATGTGCGCAAAGCTTTGATAGAAGCTGATGTGAGCTACAAAGTGGCCAAAACCTTCACCGACGATGTGAAACAGAAAGCCATGGGTATGAACGTGCTCACTGCTGTTAAGCCAGGCCAACTGATGGTCAAGCTCGTTCATGACGAGATGGCCCAACTGATGGGTGGTGAGACTGTCGGTATCAACCTGACCAGTAAGCCCTCCATCATTCTTATGTCGGGTCTTCAGGGTTCAGGAAAGACCACGTTCAGTGGCAAGTTGGCCAATATGCTCAAGACCAAGAACCACAAGAATCCACTGTTAGTGGCCTGCGACGTCTATCGTCCTGCAGCCATCGAGCAATTGCGAGTGGTAGCCGAGCAGATTGGTGTGCCCGTTTATACAGAAGAGGGCAACAAGGATGTAGTGGAGATAGCCAACCATGCCATCCGTGAAGCCAAGTCAAAAGGTCACGATGTTGTCATCATCGATACAGCCGGTCGTTTGGCCATCGATGAGGAGATGATGAACGAGATAGAAACGCTCAAGAATGCCGTGAACCCGGATGAGACCTTGTTTGTGGTTGACTCCATGACAGGTCAGGATGCGGTGAACACCGCGAAGACCTTCAACGACCGTCTGAATTTCGACGGCGTGGTACTTACCAAACTTGATGGCGACACCAGGGGAGGTGCTGCGTTGTCTATCCGCACGGTGGTCACCAAGCCTATCAAGTTCATCGGTACCGGCGAGAAGATGGAAGCCATCGATGCTTTCCACCCATCCCGTATGGCCGACCGTATCTTAGGCATGGGTGATGTGGTGAGTTTGGTGGAGCGTGCCCAGGCTCTTTACGATGAGGAAGAGGCCAAGAAGATGATGGCCAAATTGAAGAAGAACAAGTTTGACTTTGATGACTTCCTTGGACAGATAGAGCAAATCAAGAAGATGGGCAACCTGAAGGACCTTGCCTCCATGATACCTGGCGTAGGCAAGGCCATCAAGGATGTGGACATCGACGACGATGCTTTCAAGAGCATTGAGGCAATCATACACAGCATGACACCGAAAGAGCGTGCTAACCCACAGATTCTCAACCAAAGCCGCCGCCTGCGTATTGCCCGCGGTTCCGGCACGACAGTGCAGGAGGTCAACCGTCTCATCAAGCAATTCGACCAGATGCGCAAGATGATGCAGATGGTAACCAACACTTCGAAGATGAACATGATGATGAATGCCATGAAGGGCAAGATGCCCAACATGCCCCAATAACAAAAGCCATGACACTGATTGACGGAAAAGCTACCGCTGCCGCCATCAAGCAAGAGATTGCTGATGAAGTGGCAATGATTGTGGCCGCCGGAGGCAAGCGTCCTCATTTGGCCGCCATACTTGTAGGCCATGACGGAGGTTCGGAAACCTACGTGAAAAACAAGGTTCTCGCATGCGAGGCTTGCGGTTTCAAATCGACACTCATCCATATGGAAGACGATATTACCGAGGATGAACTGTTGGCTGAGGTGGAGCATCTGAACCAGGACGATGATGTCGACGGTTTCATTGTCCAATTGCCTCTGCCCCGCCATATTGATGAGCAGAAAGTCATCATGGCCATTGACTACCGCAAGGATGTCGATGGTTTCCATCCTGTCAATGTTGGCCGCATGGCCATCGGTCTTCCCTGTTTCATCTCCGCCACACCCTTAGGTATTCTTACTCTCCTGCGCCGCTATGGTGTGGCCACCAGCGGTAAGCGTTGTGTGATTCTTGGCCGCAGCAACATCGTAGGCAAGCCTATGGCTCAGCTGATGATGCAGAAGTCATACGGAGACGCGACAGTGACCGTTTGCCACAGCCATTCCACCACGCTTCGTGAGGAATGTCGCCAGGCCGACATCATTGTGGCTGCTATTGGCCAGCCCGACTTTGTCACTGCCGACATGGTGAAGGAAGGTGCCGTAGTCATAGATGTCGGCACTACCCGTGTTCCCGATGCCACCCGTAAGAGCGGTTACCGCCTGAATGGCGATGTGAAGTTCGATGAGGTATCAGCAAAATGCTCAATGATTACCCCAGTCCCCGGTGGTGTGGGTCCCATGACCATCTGCTCGCTGATGAAAAACACGCTGGCAGCCGCCAAACGAGAGTATTACCAATAACGTTGCCAGCAGATGACAGCCGAAGAGTATTACCAACTGGGAAACGAGTACCGCCGCAAGGGTGACTGGCAACAGGCACTCAACAACTACCTTGAAGCCATTGCCCTCGACCCTGAAAGTCCTGCGGCACAGGCTAAAGAGATGTTGGACGACATACTGAATTACTATCATAAAGATTATTATAATCCATAATCCAACCACCTCCGGCAACGGGGGACAACATCTTTTATTATGAGTAAAATCAAAGGTCAAATTCTGGTAAACACCAATAGATGCAAAGGTTGCAGTCTGTGCATTGAGGCTTGTGCCAAGGGTGTCATTGCCCTGGCTTCCAAAAAAGTCAATGTCTCAGGCTACCCTTACATTGAGGCCGTCAATCCCGATGACTGTATCGGTTGCGCTTCTTGCGCCATCGTCTGTCCCGACGGTTGCATCACTGTCTACCGTAAAAAAATGGAGGGTTAACAGATGGCTGATCAAGAAGTAACATTGATGAAAGGCAATGAGGCGATAGCCCATGCCGCTATCCGCTGTGGTGCCGACGGATATTTCGGATATCCCATTACGCCGCAGAGTGAGGTGATTGAGACCCTATGCGCTCTGAAACCTTGGGAAACCACCGGTATGGTGGTCGTACAGGCAGAAAGTGAGGTGGCTTCAATCAACATGGTTTATGGCGCCGCAGGTGCCGGCAAGCGGGCATTGACATCCTCTTCAAGTCCCGGTGTGGCGTTGATGCAGGAAGGCATTGCCTATATGGCAGGTGCCGAATTACCTGGTGTATTTGTCAATGTGCAGCGCGGAGGTCCCGGTCTTGGAACCATCCAACCCTCACAAAGTGACTATTTCCAGGCTACCCGCGGTGGTGGTAATGGCGACTATTATGTCATCACATTGGCACCCTCATCCGTTCAAGAGATGGCCGACTTTGTAGACCTTGCCTTTGAGCTGGCCTTCAAGTACCGCAATCCAGCCATGATTCTCAGCGATGGTGTGATTGGTCAGATGATGGAGAAGATTGTTCTCCCGCCTTACAAGCCCCGCCGTACAGATGAGGAAGTCATCGAGCAGTGCCCATGGGCCTCAGTAGGCAAGCCCCGCAACCGTGAGCCGAATGTCATCACCTCTTTGGAGCTGAAGCCCGAAATCATGGAAGAGCGCAACATCCACCTGCAGGCTAAGTATCAGGAGATACGCGAAAAGGAAGTACGCTATGAGACCATGCAGTGCGAGGATGCCGAATACGTAATCGTGGCCTTCGGCAGTGCAGCCCGCATTGCAGAGAAAGCTATTGAGTTGGCCCGTGCCGAGGGCATCCGCGTGGGACTTCTCCGTCCCATCACCGTATGGCCGTTCCCCACACGCGAAGTGAAAGCCACCGCCCATGGCAAGAAAGGCATTTTGGTGGCAGAAATCAATGCCGGACAGATGGTGGAGGACGTACGCCTTGCCATCAACGGTGAAGTACCTGTGGAGTATTTCGGACGGTTGGGTGGCATTGTCCCCGAACCAGAGGAGATAGTGGAAGCATTGAAAACCAAATTGATGAAGTGATGGAAACAAACGATATTATCAGCCCCGAGAATCTGGTTTACAAGAAACCGACTCTGATGAATGAGCGGCCCATGCACTATTGCCCCGGCTGTTCGCATGGTGTAGTCCATAAGCTCATCGCCGAAGTGATAGAGGACATGGGCATGGAGGAGAAGACCATTGGTATCTCACCCGTAGGCTGCGGTGTGTTTGCCTACCGTTATATCGACATCGACTGGCAAGAAGCTGCCCACGGACGTGCTCCCGCAGTTGCCACGGGCATCAAGCGTCTCTGGCCCGACCGTCTGGTATTCACCTACCAAGGTGACGGCGACCTGGCCTGTATAGGTGCCTGTGAGACCATCCATGCCCTCAACCGTGGTGAGAACATCGTGATTATCTTTATCAACAATGCCATTTACGGTATGACAGGCGGTCAGATGGCGCCCACCACCCTGTTAGGTCAGAAGACCTCCACTTGTCCTTATGGCCGTGAGCCGGCCCTTCATGGTTACCCGCTCAAGATGACAGAAATTGCCGCCACCTTGGAGGGCACCTGCTATGTGACCCGCCAAAGTGTGGAGAATGTGGCTGCCATCCGCAAAGCAAAGAAAGCCCTCCGCAAAGCTTTTGAAGCATCCATGGCCGGCAAGGGTTCTTCGTTGGTGGAATTTGTGAGCACCTGTAGCAGCGGTTGGAAACTCACTCCGAAACAAGCCAACGAATGGATGCAGGAGAATATGTTCAAGTTCTATCCCAAAGGTGACTTGAAAGACACGACGGGAGAGAAGTAGTCATCCAAAAAAACAAAAAATCAAGAGACTATGAAGAAAGAAATCATCATATCCGGCTTTGGTGGACAGGGTGTGCTCTCCATGGGCAAGATTCTGGCTTATTCAGGGCTTATGGAAGGAAAGGAAGTGACATGGATGCCAGCCTATGGCCCTGAGCAACGCGGAGGTACAGCCAATGTGACAGTCATTGTGAGCGATGAACGTATCTCGTCACCCATTCTCAGCCGTTACGACATTGCCATCGTGCTCAACCAACCCTCGCTCGACAAATTTGAGCCGAAGGTGAAGCCAGGCGGAATACTCATCTACGACAACTACGGCATCATCAACCCACCTACCCGCAAGGATATTGAGGTATACAGCATCAGTGCGATGGACAAGGCTGCCGAGATGAAGAACTCGAAGATTTTCAACATGATTGTACTTGGCGGACTGCTTCATGTCTGTCCGGTAGTGACCAGTGAGGGTTTGGAGAAAGCCCTCCGCAAGACACTCCCCGAGCGTCATCACAACATGATTCCGCTCAACATGGAGGCTCTCCGTTCCGGTGGAGAAATCATGGTGAAGAAATAGCAACTACATTATTTTACATCAAAGCGCCCTCGACGGGGCGCTTTGATGTTTATTTCAGGTTTTTATTGAAGAACTGCAACATGCGTTCCTGTGCCTTGAGCCCACAGGAATGAGGAATTTCCCATATTTCTGTTTCAAGTTTTGCATCGGCGCCCTGACTCTTCCAAGTGTCATGCATGGTTTTGAAAGCATCCTCTACTCCCCTGACAGGAAACAGATGGTCTTTGGTGCCATTGATAAAAAGCATAGGCTTAGGACATGCCATGCTGGCAATATGGGGGTAATCCAAATACTGACGGAGTCCGGGGAGACAGTTGGCAAATCCTCCATTCTCCTTTTTCTTATCGGCCGTGGACATCTGCACATCGGTCGTAACCATCCAGCATATAGCCGCCCCAGCCTTGACCCTGTCGGTAAGTGCCGACAGCATCCAGGCACGGTAGGCACCCATAGAGCATCCCAGACATCCTATCCGGTTCTTGTCCACCATAGGCAATGTGGCCATAAAATCTGTGGAATAGATATCATCGTAATGCATGAAACCACAAAGATCACGCCCAAGCATCATCATATTCCCGGCTATGATATCATATTTGTTGCGGTCAACTCCTTCTTCCCGTCCACGTTCCCCCCAGAGAGGGGCATCCATGGAGAACACCACATATCCATTACGGGCTAAAAAGTCACCCACAAACTGTCCCTCATAGAGATTCTCCACCCACTGCCGGGCATCATCGGCCACCTCCTGGTCAACTCCAAAAGGCTTGATCATCTTCTCCTTGCCGATAAAAAGATGTGCGCCATGGTCGTGCAAGGCATTGATGGCAGGGAAAGGACCTTCTCCGTCGGGTATGAGCAAATAGGCTGTCACCCGGGAGTAAGCATTCACATTGAACGCTATTTTCTGAGCCTTATATCCCTCTCTTTGTTCCTCTTCGAGCACCTCCATGGAAAAACTGGCAGCCGGCCGTGGCGGAGTCATCATGCATTCAAAGACCTTCTTTCTGGCGGTTTCCCGCCATTTGTTGAAATTCTTAACCGGACTGTTGCCCCAGGCAAGCGGATAGGTCAGTTCTTTCTTCAATTGCTCCACATAGACGGGCAATTCAAAAGAATACTCAAATTTTTCACGTTTTTGCACCGTTTTCTTTTGGGCTGAAGCCATGGAAGAGCCCCATAAAAGCGTAACAGTCAATAAAAAAGCCGATAATCTCATATTGATGGAATCATTTTTTGCAAAGTTAGGAAAAAAAATCGTAATTTTGCCGTCATGATGAATAAATCAGGGAAGCGTAGAGTTGCCGCATGGATACTCTTGTCAGTATTTGTGCCGATGCTTCTGCTGTCATCGCTACACAACCACGGCCTATCTCAAGCCGCTGAGGAGACTTGTCAAGAGTGCGTCAACCATGCGCACCACAGCCATTTCGGCACGGCAGACTCCAACATCGACAACTGTGTGTTGTGTCAATTCCTCACCCTGACCTATTTTACCGCATCTGCTATCGTTGCCACCCTTTTGTTTGTGCAACGAACCCCAACCATCTTGCATCGCACATACCCGTTGGCCACAAATTATTCAGTCATCAGGTATGGCAGGGCACCACCAAGTATTTGCAAATCTTAGTGTCTTCCTCAGATGACATTCCATGGAGAATGCCATCTATTTCCTATTTATCCATAACATAAAAATATAAGATGAAAGCAATCATAAGTCTGCTTCTCACCCTATTGTGTCTGGGTGCAGTGGCAGATAACCCACCCGTACATACCACTCTATCGGGCACAGTCACAGATGAGATAGATGGAGAACCACTCATTGGTGTCACACTATACATCACAGAAGTCAACATGACTACTATCACCGACATCAATGGTCATTATCATTTTTCCACCTTGCCCAACAAAAGTGTGACGATACAGGTCAGTTATGTTGGTCATCAAACCATCATTCAAACCATTGACCTGAGTACAACTGACCGTCAAGACTTCGTTATGAAGGAAAGCAATGCCATGATCAACGAAGTAGTCGTCACTGGCCTTGCCGGCAATCAACTGATAAAAGAATCCCCCACCCCCGTATCCACTATTACATTAAGAGAACTTCAAAATACCGCAGCCACCAATATCATAGATGCCATCTCACGCCGTCCTGGCATTTCCCAAATTACAACAGGCAGTGGCATCTCCAAACCCGTCATCCGGGGATTGGGATACAACCGCATAGTAACGGTCAATGATGGTGTCCGTCAAGAAGGACAACAATGGGGTGACGAGCACGGCATAGAAATCGATGCGCAAAGTGTCGGCAGCATAGAAATCCTGAAAGGCCCGTCCTCGCTGATGTATGGTTCTGATGCTTTGGCCGGAGTTGTCATCTTCCACAGCCGTCCCACACCTCCAGAGGGACATCTAAGCGGCAGCGGGAATGCAGAATATCAAACGAACAATGGCCTGCAAGCCTATTCCACCTACTTAGGTGGCAACCAAAAAGGTATGGTCTGGGATATGCATCTGAGTGGAAAATTTGCCCACAGTTATAAGAACAAAGCTGATGGCCGAGTCCCGGGGACACAATTCTCAGAGCAGTCCATAGGAGGCATGGCCGGCATTAACCGTTACTGGGGATTTAGCCATTTGAAACTCAGCTACTATCATCTCACCCCCTCGTTAGTAGAGGGAGAACGTGATGAGACAGACGGCAGTCTGCTCATTCCTGCCCTCATAGAGGGTGAGGAGGAAATGGTACGGCCTACACACCACCAACTGATGAGCTACAAACATGGATTCCCCTATCAACAGATTGGTCATTTCAAAGCCACCTCCGACAATTCTTTCTATATAGGTGATGGCACCCTTCATGCCATTTTTGCCTACCAGCACAACCAACGCCAGGAATTTGAGGAATTGGAAACGCCTAACGACTGTGGCCTTGACCTACGGCTGCACACCCTCACCTATGACCTACGCTATGCCTGGAGTGGCGGTAATAAATGGCGTTTAAACACAGGTATCGGCGGCATGTGGCAACAATCTGTCAATAAAGGAGAGGAATACCTCACCCCCGACTATCATCTTTTTGATATAGGTGCTTATGTCACGGCAGGCTATAAGACAAACGGATGGAACTTAAGCGGGGGCATCCGGGGTGACTACCGACACACCCATGCCAGGGCGTTGGAAGACAGGTTTTCCCGATTCAGTCGTTCGTTCAATGCTTTGTCGGGCAGTATAGGACTTGTCCGCGACCTGGGCAGCAATATGCACCTCCGCATCAACCTCGCCCGTGGTTTCCGTGCGCCCAACATCAGTGAACTCGGTTCCAACGGAGAACATGAAGGTACATTCCGCTACGAGGTAGGTAATGCCTCCCTGAAACCAGAGCACAGCTGGCAGGCAGATGCCGGTTGGGAGTACTCATCAGGAAAGCTGTCGGCACGATTGGATTTCTTTGCCAATCTCATCGACAACTATATCTATGCCCACAGACTTGCGGGAATACTCTCAGATGGACTATCCACATATGCCTTTACCCAAGGAAATGCAAGACTCCTCGGCGGAGAAGCCACCATCGATATCCATCCCGTGGAACGACTTCATTTTGAGAACAGTTTCTCCTACGTCGATGCCCGTCAAACCCATCAGTCTCCCGACCGCCGTTATCTGCCCCGTACCCCCGCTCCACGATGGGTATCAGAACTCAGCTATGACCTGATACGCGACGGACGAATCCTTAACAACACCTATGTGAAAATCGGTGCAGAAAGCTATCTTGCCCAAAATCATGTCTATTCGGCTGACAACACAGAGACTCCAACACCTTCATACACACTGCTGAACCTATCGGCAGGAACAGACATCCGCCGCCACCACCGTGACCTTCTCACACTCAGCATCCATATCGACAACCTGACCAACCGGGCTTACCAAAACCATCTGAGCCGGTTGAAATATACAGACATCAACCCGGTCACAGGCCGCCAGGGAATCTTCAATATGGGGCGCAACCTCATCGTCAAACTGTCGATACCCTTGCTGAGATAATAAAAGCCATACACATTCCCTCTAAATCGGACGCAAATCAAAAAGAATCAACGTTTTATTTTGAATTGCGTCCGATTTATTGTATCTTTGCCCAAAGCCTTACAGATAAGAACCAACAACTATTACAATATGCCAAAGACAATACTACTTACCTTATTAGCCGCATTGTGCACCATTCAAGTTTCATCGCAAGAACTATATGATATCACAGGATATTATTTGCAGAACTATGGTTTTGACAGTGATTATGATTATACGATAGACGACACTGGCAACGTGGCCCAGGAAATACGCGAAGTCAAGGGCTGGACAAAGAATTTCAGTGCCAACTACACCATCACCGGTGTTTATCAGATAGGCACCCCCGTTACCTTCAATGGTGCCAGTGTACCCTCTGTTGGCCAGGACGGCACGACCAATGGAGGTGTACTCGCACTGAGTACCGGATGGAATCAGTCGATGCTTTTCTACCAGACCGTAGAATTGCCTGCCGGTCATTATGCCCTGGTATCTGCATTTTACAACAGCGCGGAGAAGACAGCCGGTCGCAGCCGTGTGGCCTGGTATCCTTCAGGAATGACCGCAGCCCAATCCACCATTTCCTCCTTCCCCATTGGAGTATGGATAACGGACACCATCCGCTTTGAGGTAACGGAGGCCACCAAGGGCAGAATACAAATAGGCTTTTTTGCCAATGCCGACCAAGGTTCCGCCAATTTCGCCAAGCCCTGTCTTGACTTCGTTCACCTTCTGCGTGACACCCCCATAGGAAAAATCGACATGGATGTCTACAAACATCGTCTGCAAGAAGTCATTGAAGAGGCTTTGGTCCTCTATGGTGACGGGAGCGGCAATGGAGCATCAGACCTGAAAGCCGCCATTGATGCTGCCAATTCCGTCATTGCCAACGAGGAAGCAAGCAGGGAGGATGTGGATGCGGCCGTGGATGCCCTGAATGCGGCCATGAACACCTATATGTGGGCCAATCCCTCAGGTGCTGTACCCACGGTGACGACCGACATGCGCTATGCCCGTGGTGCCACCATGGCATTCGGCCGTATGAGTTATACAGGTGTGGCCTCGGGCGATGTCAACGAACAAGGATTCTGCTGGAGTGAAAACCCTGAGCCCACCATCAATGACCAACGCACCACGGAATACCTCACCAACAATGGCCGCATCTATTGGTTGAAGGACCTCACCCCCGGCCAATGCTATTATATGCGCGCCTATGTCATCACCAAAGGCCGGCAGGTGGGCTATGGCGACATCATCCGTTTCTACACCATCCCCAAAGGACAGATATCATTCTCCATACGCTCAAGCAACGATGCTGCAGCCGATGCCCGCATACGCTCTGCCGCCGCCACTGCCATTGACTATTGGAACAATCTCACAGAGATGAAAGGATTCTCAACCAGCATAGGTTACAACCCCGGAGTTCCCACAGCCGAATGTTCCTATGGCGGATGGATGAGCGTCGGTTCCAACCAGTCCTACCAAAAGCCTGGCACCATCATGCATGAGATGCTCCACGGTTGTGGTGTCATCCCCTGGGCCGACACAGAATGGAGCCGTCTGAATCTCCGTTCCGGAACTTCCAACGCCGCAGGGTTCACCACAGGCTCTGGATACTGGTTGGGTGACCGCGTGACCGAGGTTCTACGGTTCTGGGACAACAGCGCCACCGCCCGTCTGAACGGAGACTACCAACACATGTGGCCCTACGGCATCAATGGAGCCCAAGAAGACAATGGAAGTGATGTGCTGTACATCGGCAATGCCCTTGTCTGCCAAGCCTTGGGCGAGGATGGCCTGCAACATACGAGCAGTTTGTTTGCGGAACCTTACCATGCCTTCGACCACCAGGAAAACACCAAATACTACATCAAGAACGAAGATGAGGCTGGCGGGCTCTACACCTCATTGTTGATGCCTACTTCATCCAGTACACTGCAATGGCGCACGATATCATCCTCTGAGGCTGCCGCCAATGACAGCTGCGCATGGTACGTAACTTTCACGCCAAACAACCAATACTACCAATTGCGCAATGTTGCCACCGGCCAATATATCACCTACACGACCAGTGGTTTCCGTACCATCACCCGCACCTCACCCACCAGTAACGAAAACCTCCATGTGATGCGGGGACGTCAGGATGTGGGCAGCACCGGTCTACGGGGCTATTGGCTCATCCACCCCACCAACAGCTGGACACCTGCCTGTCTGCAGGCCAATGCCAGTGGTAACGTGGCAGGTGCCACATTCAACATCGCCAACAGTGCCACCAACCAACGCTGGCTCATTCTTGACATCGACGAGATGACCACCATCAACGAGAGTTTGTTGGCTGAAATGAAGAAGAGCGTCAACGAGAAGATGGTAAAGGTGAAAGCCCTGGCTGACGTTCCACATACAGAAGACACTGAGGGCACGGATGCCACCTTTACAAACGCACTGAACAGCATTGAGGAACGGATGAACACCGCCGTTACCACATCCGACCTGCAGACCCTGCTTGACGAACTTGACCAGATTTCGTTTGATTTCTTAGCCAATGCGACTCCCAGCGACGTGGAACAGCCGTTCGACCTCACTTATATGCTCGCCAACCCAGGCATGGACTCCACTGACGGATGGTCAGACCAACCGACCGTGAACTATTCCTGCGCAGAGTATTATGAGAAGACCTTCGATTTCTACCAAACAGTGAAGAACCTGCCCGCCGGCACTTATCAATGGCGTGCCAATGCCTTCCAACGACCTGGAAAAGCCGAGGAATGTACCAACCGGCAGACCACAGCCTACCTCTATGCGGGTGTGAAGAACATACGGGTAGCACATATCACCAGTGATGCACAAAGCACCAAACTTGGCGGCAGTGAGTCGTTTGTGAACGGGAAATACTTCCCCAACAACATGCAGGCAGCCAGCATCTATTTCTCAAAAGGCCTTTATGAGAACCGACTGACCACCCAGGTGGCCAGTGACGGCGGCAATATGAAAGCCGGCATCCGCAGTACCAGCATGAGCGGCTACTACTGGTGCATATTCGACAACTTCCGCCTCTGCTATTTCGGTTCATTGACACCCGAAGAGGTGGATGGCATTGCCACTCCTACTTTGGCCCCCATCGCCAATATGCGTCAAGGAGTTTACAGCCTCGACGGCCGCAAATTATTACCCGATGCCACTGACATCAGCCACCTGCCGGCAGGCATCTACATTGTCAATGGCCAAAAATTAGTTGTCAGATAACAAAAATGAATAAAATCCTGTCCACCCCAGCAGCCATACTCTTCACGGCATGGCTGCTTTTACTCTCTACTCCTTCAACTGCCCAAATAGCCGAAGGAGACTACTACCTCTATAACAGAGCAGCCGGGAAATACCTCAATGCAGGAGCGACATGGGGAGTACAAGCTGTTTTCGGTGAACATGCCATGAAGGTGAGCCTTACCGCCATCGGAAATGGGAAATACTATATCGGTACAGGTTTCGCCGAAGAGAAGGAAGGATATCTCGGACTGGACAATGGATTCTTATACGTGGACTGCAACCGTCAAGCCTTCACCATCAGCCAACGCAGCAACGGATATTACAACATCGCCACCACCAATGGCACCTATCTCGGATATAACGGAAGTGATGTCATCACCCCTTCGCTGACCAATGCATCAGGCTACGATGCCCAGTGGGAGTTGCAGACCAAGACACAGTTGCTCACCACGATGCTCAGCGCAACAGCCAACAGTCCTGTGGATGCCACATTCCTCCTCTCCAACCCGCGCATGGACCGAAACCTGAGTGACAGCAATTGGGAGGGAAGTTCCTTCACTATCGGAGGAGAAGCTGGCGGCGAGGGCAACGGCAATTTCTGCGCAGAAGTATGGAACAGCAACTTCGATGTTTATCAGACAATAGAAAACATCCCCAACGGGACTTACCGGCTAACCGTTCAGGGTTTTTACCGCTACAACAACAGCCGTGACAACACCAACTCCGTGGCAGTCAGCACCCACGCCAATGGTACGGAAAAACTCTATGCCCAACTCTATGCGGGAAATGTGAGCACCCCGCTGCAAAGCATCGTGAGTGAACAGGACCAAATCGCACAACTGCAGTTGACAGCCAGCAATTACGGGTTGCCTTTCTCCATGGAAGAATCCTCTCATGCCTTTTCGGCTGGTCTTTACGGCAACAATCAAGTAGAAGTGACGGTCACCGACCACCAGTTGACCCTCGGTGTAAGGAAAACCCGTCGTGACGGTTGCGACTGGACAGTATGGGACAATTTTGAGCTCATCCTTCTCGTGGCAGGCGACAATACCGGTTACCAACCTGATGACAATGGTGAGGGGCCGGACTACAATAACGCCTCGCCCGACAACCCCTGTGACATGACCTCGCTGATTAAGAATCCTGAGTTTGAGAGTACAAGCGGTTGGAATGGCTCCCCTGTCCTGGGAGGCCCCAGAACCAACAGGAATGCAGAGAAATACAACACCACATTTGATGTATACCAAACCCTGACAGGCCTGCCTAATGGATGGTACCGGCTTTCCGCACAAGGCTTCTACCGTTATGGCGACTACCATGAGGAACAACACAAATCCTATTATGGTGGCGGTTGGGAAGAGAACGATGCCAACAATATCTAT
>CACXDY010000010.1 GCA_902766505.1 uncultured Prevotellaceae bacterium | reverse complement strand
TTTCGTTCTTTCACGGGTTGGTGAAGCAGTTGCTTCAACTCTTCGTACCCATATCTTACCTTAGGTTGAAAAACATCGGAATGCATGTAACGCAACAAACTGAGATAGAACTGACGGCCCTCGATGTGTTGTGAGGCTTTTTCCAAATCACTCATGCACACCAACAACTTCCCCTTTCCAACCGCAAACTCAAACAACAGCCCCAACCGGTGATTGCGCTCAATATTGTCGATGACCTGAATGACAGGTTGATAGTCTGCCGGCAGATTGTCAAGAATCATGGGACTGCTGGCTTTCACCACGGCATACCATTGCCATGAGGAATGGAAATCAGTAGGGAAGTCCTTGAATACAGGATGGGAGGGATTGGTCAATATGCCCAGCGTGCCCGGTGAGACAGGCCGGTGATTGTTCTCGCTGATGGTCTTGAACATCCTATAATTCCAATAGTCTGTCTGGAAGAGGCCTCCCACCACATTCTGCTTGAACTCCGTAGTATCCGGCATCCACAACACACTGGCACCCCGCTCCAACTTTTTGACAATGTCATCGGTCATTGCACGGGTGATGACAATGCCTTTCTGCTGTTGCTGCAAATCCTGCTGCGCCGGGTATACCCAAACGGGGTAGGAGTTGCTGTAACGGCGACCATTCTTGTTGTAATAGGCATTCAGCACAAGTTCGCATTGCGAGGCCTGGGTAATTGTGGTGACATCGATGCAGATTTCATCCAAACTGATGAGTCCACGCTTACCTTTCGGTATGGGCACGACGCCATGGTCCACGAGTTGCTTGTTGTTGAGCAACTGCCACTCCACCCTACCGTCATTCCAGGCATCAAAACCTTCGTCTGAACCATAGTTTGACAAGAGTAGACGTGACTTGATCAATCCGTTATTGGCGAAGCAGAAACTGTCCAACTGCGCCATGGGAACGATGGGCGCACAGAACGACTTCCAGACAGCCTTTCCATTGGATACCTTCATGAAGTCCTTCTCCTGCATGAATGCATCCAGCACTCCCACATAGGCACTTCCCTGACCGGGATAGTCCTGCAGGTCGAGCAACTGGAATCCGGCCATATTGCGTGTGCGGAGGTCCATCTCCACATCAGCCTTGTACAACTGCAGGCTCCACATGCCTGAGGCACGGTGAAAAGCCTTGGCCTTATCTGCCAATCCCGCCTGGACAAGCCGTTTATAGAAAGTCTGTATGTTGTAAGGATACAACACCCCTGTATACCGCTTGATTTCATCAAAATCGGGATACGTCTGGAACTGTGCTGTCTCATGACTGATGACAGGCACCGGAGACAAAGCACAGGCCTTTTCGAAATCCATCACGGTGTTCGGCCTTGTATGGTTGATGAGTCCTCCGTCATAGGTGTCGGCGAAGGCGAACGACCCTCTTGTGTGGGTGTCAAACGTACCCCATTCCTCACCGCCCACGCGGCAGGTAGTGAAATAATCCATCCCTGGCTTCACACCTTGATAGCCCAGGTAATAATTGGAGCCGAAGGTGAATAGTTTATGCGGTGCCAAGGCTCTGAAGTCGGCCACAAATTCCGCCATCTTCTCTATCGAACCCCACAATTCGTTTCCCAAGGCAAACATCACAAAAGAGGGATGATGCCCATAGGTATGCAGGATGTGCTCTCCCTCTTTGTGGAGGAATGTCATCAACCGTGCATCATCTTTGTTGAAATCACCCCAGAAAGGCAATTCCGGCTGCATGTAGATACCCAACTCATCCGCGGCATCAAAGGCGGCTTCTGGCGGGCACCAGGAGTGGAAACGGATATGGTTGATGCCGTACTCCCGGCATTTGCCCAAATAGCCCAGCCATTCCTCTTTTGTCATCGGCACATGGGCATTCATGGGAAAAACGCAGGCATCGTGTTTTCCCCGCAGGAAAACCTCACGCCCATTGGCCATGAAATGGTGGTCCCGCACCTGGAAATCTACCAATCCAAATGATGTCTCCTGCGTGTCACACCCTTCCAGGGTGACACGCAAGGTATACAGGCAAGGCGTATACTCATCCCATTGTCGGGTTTGGTCGCCCAACGGAAGGGAAAGCGTATAGATACCCTTGGCATCAGGTGTGGGTACATCCTTCCTTAATATAAAGGTACGCGCGATAGGCCCGCCGTTAAAATTCCGGGGCAATGCCTCCATCGTGATACGGGCGCTCTTCTTCACTTTTCCCTTAAAAGCCAGACGTACCTCCACTCGGTTTTCCTGCGGTTGGGGCATGACCTCCATCGAAGCAATACCCACCTTTGGACGGGCCTCCAGATACATATCACCGATGATGCCGTTCCAGTTGGTCTGTGTATCCTCTGTATAGGCATGTGAGTTGCTGAGCAACTGTGGTGGTACGGTCTCACCATTATCCACCATGATCGTGATGGTATGACTGCCAGGCTTCATCATGGCCGTCAGGTCATAGGTCTGAGGGGTGGTGATGTCGTCACACTCCCCCATTTTCACTCCGTCCACATACACCACAGAAGGTTTTGTCCGCTCCAGCGACATCACCACCTGGTGCTTTTTCCACGCCTTGGGGATGTCTACCCGACGGCTGTACCATGCTTTTCCCACATAGGAATGCACCCGTGTCAGATGAGTGGTTTCCGTCGTGTTTTTAGGAGCAAATCCCTTCTTATTGGTATCTGTAGTACCAGGCAGACTCACCACATCGCCAAAACTCCCCTGCACACTCATGGTGGCATCAGGGTCGAGGGCGAAAGCCCATTCTCCCGCAAGGTTGATTCGGCTGCGGGCGGGAGTCTGAGCCGAAGTCAGTGAGCACACCAACAGCAGTAAAAATAAGGCGATGCTTTTTCTCATATCAGCGGTTATTTGGCATTGATTTCACGCAACAGACGGTCGGCATGTCCCCAACGGTCCATCATGAAAAGTACAAAACGGATATCCACTCCAATACATCTGGCCAACTCCTTGTCGAAGAAGATGTCGCTGGAAAGACTGTCCCAGTTCCCATCGAAGGCCAGTCCTATCAACTCACCTTTGCCGTTGAACATAGGCGAGCCGCTGTTTCCACCAGTGATATCGTTGTTGGTGAGGAAACAAAGTTGCATCTTCCCCGTCGTTTTATCAGTATATGAACCAAAATCCTTGGAAGAGAGCAGTTCGCTCATGATAGGCTCTGCCTCGTAGTCTATCACTTTGTCGGCCTGTTTCATCTTCTCCACGATGCTCTCGGCGGTTGTGTAATAGCCCGACGGCTGTCCATTGAGCAGATATTCGCCCACCTGTCCATAACTCAGACGCATGGTGAAATTGGCATCACTATAGTGAGGCATGTCCTGTTCCATCCTGACCACGGCATCACAAAGATAACGCTCCTGGGTCATTATCTCATCCACATTGGTGGCCAACTGCTCACGCAAGTCATAGATGATATCGAAAATGTCGGCACCGAAGACGACACCCGGGTCTTTCTTGAATTTCTTCTTGTTGAAGTACAATTTCTTGCCTTTCTTCATCAAAGCCGACTTCTTGTAGAGGTTTTCCACATAAGCCGTGTAGTTGCCGCCGAATTTGGTTTTGATGGTGGAATAGAACTTGGGCAGGTATTTGGCATCCACATGCTCTGCATAGTTGCGCAGCAAGGCTGCCAGCACCTCTTTGTCAAGAGCCTCATCCCACTCGTCGCTGTTGTCCTTGAATTGGATGTACTGCTTGTTGGGCTTCTCTTTCGGACCTTTCACCTCGGCACCACCCATAACAGCCCGTGCGCGGTTGAAAATCTCACTGTTTCCAAAGAAAGACTCGATGAGGTTGTAGAATGTATAGGTAGGCTCATAACTCTTGGCATAGAGAGTCTTCATCTTTTCAAAGTCCAGTTTTCCCTTAAGATAACCGGTGGTGTCCTGCCATTGGCGGATTTTCTCCTCGAAGGCAGCCTTCTGGTTGATGATACCGATGGAATCGATACATTTGTTCATGCCGATGGAGTTTTTCCAGTAATTGGAACTCTGGGCATATTTGCTGTCATACTTGATGCGTACGGCCTCGTCTGCCCGCATGTGCCTGATCATGATATCCTGCTTCACGCCACGGACCTGTGCTCTGACAGCGTTCTGGGCGTCACGCATCTCCTTGATACCATAGGAAGAGAGATAGCGCTCTGTGCTTCCGGGATAACCAATAGTCATGGCAAAGTCGCCATCTTTGTATCCCTGCATCGACACCTGTGCCCAACGCTTGGGATGATAGGGCACATTCTCCTCGCTGTAGTCAGCCGGTCCGTTGGTCTTCGGGTCGGCATAGATACGGAAAACAGAGAAGTCGCAGGTCTGGCGCGGCCACATCCAGTTGTCGGTCTCACCACCGAACTTACCCATCGACTTCGGAACCGTGAACACGAGTCTCAGGTCCGTAAAATCCTGATAGGTAGTGGCATAATACTTGTTTCCCTCATAGAAGGGGTCGATAGACACGTGATAAGTCTTGTCAATCCTTTTCACGGAGTCGGTCATGGCATTGGTCAGAGAGTCTATCAGCAACTCCCGGAATCCATTGGGCATGTTCTCTATGCCCAGAGACACCAGTTTCGGGGTGATATCCACCTGGTCGACCATAAAACTCACAAACATGTCCTTGTTGGGCAGTTCCTCCTCATAAGTCTTGGCATAGAAACCATTGAGCATATAATCGTGTTCCACGGTGGAGTGGCTTCTGATAGCCTCAAACCCGCAATGGTGGTTGGTGAAGACCAGTCCATTGGGCGACACCACTACACCAGAGCAATATCCGGAGAAGTTCACCACGGCATTTTTCAGGGCATTCTCTCCATAATACAAGTCATTGTATGTCATGGTGAATCCCTCGTTTTGCATAATCTCATACACCTGTGGCGGCAGGTTGTAGATTGTCCACATTCCCTCATCGGCCTTGGCCTGGAATGATGCGGCCACACAGGCAGCCAATAGAATCAGTTTTCTCATATCAATGTTTCTTTTTAGGTATTATTGTATTCAGATGGATATCGCGCTTGAGGATAACGGCCAGGAATCCTATCACCAACAAAGTGTTCACGACCAAAGACGGCCAAAGGGACAACTTGGCGGAAGAGAAATGGATGCCAGCAAACAGCACGACGGCGACAACCACATAGAAGAAGATGTCGCGGATGGGATAATTGACGGGATAGTAACGTTGTCCCACAAAATAGGACACCAGCATCGACACCGTGTAGGCCACCAGTCCAGCCCATGCGCAGGCCATATAACTGTAGCGGGGAATGAAAATGACATTGATGGTGAGCAGCACCAGCACGCCGATAGCGGAGAACCATGCCCCCCAAATGGTTCGGTCGGTCAACTTATACCAGAATGACAGGTTGAAGAACACGCCGAACATGATTTCTGCTGCCATGATGATGGGAACCACCCGTAAGCCCTCCCAATAACTCTCGCCTATCAGATATTTCAGGATGTTGATATAGGCCATTACCACGAGGAAGGCCAACAGCGTGAAAATAATGTAATATTTCATCGACTGGGCATAAGTTTCCTTGTTGTCGCTGGCATTGACCTTGCTGAACACGAAGGGTTCATAGGCAAAGCGGAAAGCCTGGGTAATCATCATCATAATCATGGCTATCTTGATGCAGGCGCCATAGATGGCAAGTTGGCTGAACGCTTCCTGCGACGTGCCGTTGTATAGTTTGGGGAAGATGATTTGTGAAAGACACTGATTGAGTTGTCCCACCAGTCCCATGACCAGGATGGGCCATGCATACGACAGCATCTTGCGGCATAAAGCCCAGTCGAATCCAAAATGGATGCCCTTGATTTCCTTCAAAAGCAACAGTACATTGACTGCCGAACAGAAGAGATTGATATAGAACACCCATACCACATCGTAATGGAACGTTTCCCCGTAGATGCCCCATGGATTGAGGTTCAAAGCCGGCAACCCGATGAAATAGATGAGGTTGAGGATGATGTTGAGACCGATATTGGCGATTTTCAGCGAGGCAAACTTGATGGGCCTATGCTCGCAGCGCAGGTAGGCAAAGGGGATGGCGATGAAGGCATCCAAGGCGACAGTCACATACATCACGGCCACATATTCCGGATGGTTGCCATATCCCAACAAATTGGCGATGGGCTGGCACAGCAGCAGCACAATCAGTGAGGTGACAAGTGCCACGGTTCCCACCATACGGAGCACGGTGGAGTATACTTTCCTGCGGTCGGCATCTTCCTTGTTCATGAATCTGAAGAAGGTGGTCTCCATGCCAAAAGTGAGCAGGATGATGAGGATTGCCACATAGGCATACACATTGGTGATTACGCCATACTCTCCACCCGTAGATTGAAACTTGAGAGTCTGAATGGGAACGAGCAGATAGTTGACGAACCGGGCCACGATGCTGCTGAGTCCGTAGATGGCAGTATCTTTTGCCAAAGATTTGAGATTGGGCATGTTTGTCTTTCTTTATCTGGAAACATCAATGATGGAAACCCGACTCCAACAAGAGTGGTCACCATAACAAATGCAAAAGTAAAACAATTATTTGTTATGGCAAAATTTTTCCAACAAACAAGCCACAGCAATATTCATCAGTGTGAATTGCTGTGGCTTTCAGGCTTATGTATTCGAATGATTATTTCTCGAGAGGGAAGATGACACGGTAATGACCGCTGAGATGCATAAAGGCGAACAGTCTCAGCAAGCCATCATAATAAGCATCGAAATAGCCATCCTCGAAAGGCTCGTGCTTGGCATTCCAGAGCGCCTCCACAAACTCACGGCTCTTGTCGTGGCTGCACATCACCGAAGCGGCCGCCAAAGTGGAAACCAGTCCGATGGAATGACGCAACTTTTTAGGATAATTGCCGGCAGGAAGAATTTCTTCCTCGGAAGGTAAAGAACCGTCGGTGCGGTACTGGTCCACAAACTTATCTACCCCCTGTGAGTAGAAGAAATTCTGGATTTTCTCACCATATTGCTGCTGCCAGTCCTTGTCGGCACAACTCCACTCATAATCAAGGGCGATATTCATCGGCACACGCCATGAATCATAGCGGAAATTGGCTCCTCCACGCATGAAAGGACCTCTCATGACGGTGCCGTCGTACTGACACATGTCGGGGTTGAGGCCAGTCTTCTCATCAATGGCCTTATGGAGGAATTGGCGGGCTTTCTCTGCAGCCTGGTTCCAATACTCAGAACGCCCGTCGCCAGCCCATTTTGCCCATACCTCATAAAAAGCGGGAATATGGTAGGAAGGGTCGGTCATCCTTGAACCAAAACGGTCGGGGGTGAAGGTAATCAGTTGGTATTCGGGATGCAACAATGGCAACTGGCCGTTGCTGCCGTCTTTGGCCATGGAGCAGTCGAGGATGCGCCGGGCCTCTTTTGCATAGTTGATGCCGGTATTATTGCCCCATTGATTGCCCGCGAAAATCAGGGCTGTGATGAAATACAACTCACCATCAGAGGCTGAGCCGTCAGCATTCCTGGTGCCATCGGTCTTGCAACTCCACGCGAAATATCCCTCACGGGGTCCTTCCTGATGCTGCATATACTTTTTGGTCCACCGCCACAGGCGGTCGAAAATATCCTTTTTCCCCAACTCTACGGCAATCATCATACCATACGACATGCCTTCGGTGCGGACATCATGGTTTTTGATGTCGGAGATATACCCCATGGAGTCGCCTACCTCGAAATAGACTTTATTGGGTCCCATGAATACATCATGGAACACCTCCTGCAGCCGTGCCTCCACCTCTTCAGGTGAATGCCCCATCTCGACGAAGAGATTGCGGTACTGCTTGGTCTGGAAAGCCCCTTTTGTCCATGGCTGTGCGGCGGAGACACCTGCTGCGAACAAAGTCATAAAAAAGACGAGTGTTAAATATTTTTTCATGTTTTCTGAGAATTGTTTACCGGTTTACCATTTCCGTCGCTTGGCGCTCGGTGCTTTTGATGATTTGCTCCATTGTCTTCGCATCCGTTTTCACGGGTTGACGGGTAAAGCCCGGTGTATTGAATGAATAAAGTGATAGTTGATAATATCTTTTGGGGTCATGCTGAGGAAGCATGAATGGTTTGGTGGCCTTCCCGTCTTCACTCATAGACGAGAGATAGATTCTGGAGTACAACCCATCATCACGCCGGCTGGTGAAGAGAAACCACTTACCATTGCTGCTCCATACCGGGAAACTTTCAGCCCGCTGGCTGTTGACTTCTTCCAAAGGCCTTGAATTACCTGTCTCCAAATCCATCAGCCAGATGTCGGCCTCAGGATGCCAGATGGTGAAATAGCCGTAATCGGCCTTTGAATAGATGATGTAGCGGCCGTCATAGGAAGGTTTCGGCCAACTGATGCTTTTCCCTGTCTGGTATGCACTAATCAACGTGTCGACGTGCTCACCGAGTTCTCCTGTTGCCTCGTCAAAGGCCACACGGCACAGGCTGTAGCGTTCCTTGTCGAAATCGGTGGGATAAACCTGCCGTTTTGCTGTGGTGAAATACAGCCATTTCCCGTCGGGTGAGAAGGACGGGCAATTTTCTGCCCAATATTTTTTCATAATCAGCGAATCGCCAATCATTTGTCTGGTTTGCGTATCGTAGACAAAGACATCGGAGGAAGCATCATAGACCTCGACCAGTTTCTTCCCTGAGGTATGGAACATCTGTGAGGTCTTGTTGGTGGAGAAGGCACAGTAACGTCCCGCGGGATGCCAATAGGGATAGACCATGGTGCCTCCCAAGGTCTGGTTGACGGCTGCCAAAGCCACCGTTTTGTTTTGTTGGCGAATCATCGTAGCCCCGTTCTCCCCCCTGACATGAAAAACATATTGCTCTGGGTCGGCATGATTGGCGGTGTGACAATTGATGCACATACTGTGTTTCTCACCATTGTCTATCAGTGTTATCTCATCAAAGGACGTCAGGGAGCGCTGGTAGATGCCCATGTGACCATACATCTCGTAACCGGGGGCTATTCTGCGGTAGGTGATACCCCAGTCGCCCAAACTGTCGGTGGAAACATGGATATTGAAATCACGATATTGTATCCATTCACCATCCTTCTCAGCAATGACGGTGACGGTCAATTGTCCTCCCTTGTTTTGTTGAAGGAGCTGATGCCAGTTGTCGACATCGAAATCAGCAAAATCGCCCAAAACATGCAATTCTCCTCCTTGGTTACCCATCACCAGTACATCCATGCGGGTAACGCTGTCGTCGGCCATGGAGAAATCCAAGGGAGCAATATCCACCGGGATGGTCACATCGATATAATCGGGATAAATGGCAGGCCATTCATCCACTGTCTTGACATTCCTTGGCTGAGACTGGCAGGCACAGACCAAAATGACCGCCAGCAACAGGCTAAAGGAAAAATTGATCTTGAGTTTTCTCATAAATATCACGGAGATGCTGGTAGGTGGATGACTGTTGGAAAAGTTCGGGATGCTCAATCATTTGTCGGGCCTCACGAGTCCATTTCCCATAAAAATTGTTTTCTTCCAATATCGAGAGGTATTTGCGTGCAAGTTCATATTGCCGGGTGATGATGGCCACTTCGGCCAATCGTTGGAGGGCACGGCCGTTCAACCGGTCGCCCTCTACCGACACCATGGCATCGAAAGCGGCACGGCGAGCCATGTTCACCATGCCCAATTGCATATAAATGTCGCTCATCATGAGCGCAGCCGTCTCACTGCCCAGTACATCGTGGGAATTGAGCAGGCAACGGTCCAAAGACTGCCGGCTGGCCATTCCCATGTGCCACATCGCCAGACGGACGGCATTCTGGCAAGCGAGAGACTCCACAGGTCTCTCCTGGCTGATTTTTACGATTTTTTCCCACTTTCCCTTACGGAGAAGCAAGTCGAACTCCTTCTCCTCCTCCGTACCCTGAGCGGAATAAGGTTTAGAACAAGCCTGGCACAAAAAAAGAATTCCCACTGCCAAAAGAAGCAGTTTGCCGGTTTGTTCAAAAAAAGACGTTGTTTTCATAAGCGTCATATCTTGGGGTGAAATAACTATCAACGACCTGCAAAATTACATTTTTTCAGCTGAAAAATGGTTGTTTTTATTTAAAAGTGCTGCGTCTCACGACGCAGCACCTGAATGAAATACCAAAAATTGTTCTAACTATACTTCAAAAAACCTAAAAAACTATTATTAATTTCTGTAAGCTTCGTTCTGATCACAAAGTGGGTTCTTGATGATCTCATCCTCTGGGATAGGCATGTCCATCTTCAGATCATTGTAATCATAGTCACGATTGGTCCAAGGCACATCCTTCAGATCATCCACGCTGCGTTTCGGATAGTTGACAGCCACGTGCTCAGCCATGAAGCCCGACTTCTGCATGTCAGGACGCAAGCACCACTCGCAGTTGAACTCCTTACGACGCTCAGTGTTCACAGCCACCTGCCATACTGGTTTCGTGAAGCCCTTGGCAGCAGCATACCTTGTATAGTAGGTCTCAGCATCCTCAACAACGGCTCCGTTGCTTCCGAATGGAATAGGATACTCCGTGCGGGTCTTGATGAACGGACCACCAGCAAATGTAGCAATAGATACGCCAGCGGCAACAGAGTCGTTGATCTGTTCTTGAGTCCACTCTGTACGTCCTACCCATTCAGCGAAACTGTTGTAATAGGGAAGATATTTGCTGGTGAGAGCAGCCTCTTTGCCATCCTCCAACTTACCAAATGCACGGTTGCGCAGCTCGTTGATCTGTTTCCAACCCTCAGCAGGCTGTCCAAGACGGAAGCAGCACTCTGCATAGTCGAGCATGACATTGGGAAGACGCTTCCAGTAGATGGGAGTCGGGCTCCAGTGTCCATCACCCCATGACTTGTAGTCAGCAGAGGCGGTACGCCACATCTTAGAGCTCCAGATAGCAGGTGCCCACTCACCATTGTTGAAGTGGAATTGCTTAGTAGCTGTACCAGCACCACCCTTGCCCAGTACTTCCTGGAGGTAAGGATTCACACCATAGACGGCTGGCTCAATCCATCCCTCATACTGAGGATCGTAGGCGGGATCATCCGGGTTAATCTGAGGAACAGCACCGGTGTAGCAAGAACCTGCACGACGCTTGTCACCTTTCTCATAGCAGGAGTACCACTCCCAAGAGAGGTAGAGAGAGCCCCAACCACCGTTCTCAGGACATGCGGTATACCACTTCAGCATCAGCTTTGAGGTCAGGTTGTCCCATTTACCCCAGTTGTTGCCTTCATCAAGCTGCTCACACCAAATGGTCTCCGGGCCCCAAGCGGAAGCGGGATCCCACAATGTGGTGAATGATTCGTTCAGCTTATAGGTGTGGCTGTCGAGAATCTGCTTGAAGCAGTCACGAGCCTTCTGGTAGCATCCTTCAATATTGTCGGTGTTTCCTTCGTGAGGAGCAATGCCATTGGAACCTTCTCCCATACGGTAAGCCTTCCACATGTAGGCATCACCCAGGTAAGCGAGGGCCATACCCTTGGTGCAGCGGCCATACTCATTATCCATAGGAGTCCATTTGTCACCAAACAATTTGTTGGCTTCTGTGAAGTCTTCGATGATGAAGTCCCACATCTCGGTATAAGTAGCGGCACGAGCCTTCTCCGGTGTATTGGCACCATTCTCACCAGTAGCCAGCATAGGCACACGTCCGAAGGTGGTAGCCAGCCAATGATAGAAGAAACCACGCAAGCAGCGTCCTTCTGCCTCAAGGTATTTTTTGGTGTCGGCACCCACGACATCCTCAGGATACTCCTTCAGTTTCTCCAGGAAGTCATTGGCGCGGCAGATACCTGCATACACATGCTTCCAACCAGCGAGCAACTCCGAAGAGTTGGGGTTCCAAGCCTGTACGTTCCAGTTCTTGTCCCAGCCAGTAGCCTGTGTGTCGATAGTGGGATGGCAACCGGTGAAGAGGTTGGGTTTGAAGCCCCAGTCTCCGTCATAGGTGTCATTGGGGAATACCATGTCATAGACACCATTGAGTGCCTTCTTGGCATTTGCCCTGCTCTCATAAGATGCAGCCTCGTCGACGACATCATATGCTATTACATCCAGAAATTCATCATTGTCACAGGAGGTGAGGCCCAAGCCCGTCACACTGCACAGCGCGATTCCTAAAAGATAATATCTTGTTTTCATATTCTTATCTGGTTTTTACATTTTTATTGTCTACAACTCTGCATTATTAGAAGGTGACGTTAACACCAGCCATGAAGGTACGTGGTTGCGGATAGCGACCAGTGTCAAGACCTGTGTAGAGAACAGAACCGATACCGCACTCAGGATCACCGTACTTGTTGTAGCCCGAAATGGTGAGCAGGTTGTTCACGCCGACATACACACGTGCTTTCTCAATATAGAGCATCTTGCTGATATTAGCTGGGATGGTGTAGCCCACCTGGATATTGGCAATACGGAGGAAGTCGCCGTTCTTCACCCACATGTCGCTGACACGGTAGTTACGGTTCGGGTCGAGGATTGTCAAGCGGGGCAGAGTGCCACTGCCATTGCGGAATGCGCTTTCGTAAGCCTCATGCAGGATGTTAGGCACGGTCTGGTCGTCAAACTGTCCCATGCTGCTCATCTTCATGGCTGAGTAGGACAGAATGTCCTGACCAAATACACCATACATGTAAAGGTTGAAGTCCCAAGCCTTATAAGTGGCACCAATGTTGAGACCGTAGTTCAAAGTTGGGAAACCGTTGCCGAGAATCTTGCGGTCGTACTTGTCGATAATGCCATCGGGCTTGCCTTCTGGACCACTGATATCCTTGAATTTCATATCACCGACTGACAGTGGGTGGTCGGTGTCGCACTTGGATTCTGCATCCGACTTGATTGTATTCTGATAGTTGGCCAGATCAGCAGCATCCTTGATGATGCCATCAGTCACGTAGCCATAGAATGAACCTACAGCTTCACCTTCGATACAGATAGAGTGGTTGTTCCAGTAACCATTGCCATCGATGGCACCCACCTGTGAACCGTCAATTGTTGTTCCGTTGGCAGAGCAGGTATTGTAGAGAGGATCACCCATCTTCTTCACCTTATTGCTAAGAGTAGAACCAGTCAGACGGGCATTGATACCGAAGTCTTTGTTCAGCTGCTTGTGGTAGCCAATAGCAAACTCGAATCCCTTGTTCTGAATCTCACCATAGTTGGTGTACACCTGTGGGTCACCAGCAGATGGACGCAACTGACGATAGAGGAGCAGGTCCTTGGTATTCTTGATGAAGTAGTCGAGGGTGATGTCCCAATCGTTCAGGAAAGCGAAGTCGAGACCGATGTTGGTCATCTCGGTGGTTTCCCACTTCAGATTGGCATCTTTCAGAGGCATGAAGAAACCGATGTCGCGTTTACCATTACCCCAAGCACCAGAAGAAGCACCTTCTGCAGGATAGGTCTTATAAGCAGCGTCCAGGCTCTGTGCGATAACAGCCATACCAGTAACACCACCAGCGTTACCTGTCTGACCCCAACCGAGACGGAGTTTCAAGTTGTTGACGAAGCTGACGTCCTTCATGAATGGCTCCTCGCTGATACGCCATGCACCGGCTACTGATGGGAAGGTACCCCAACGGTTACCTTTGGAGAAGTTGGACGAACCATCCTTACGGATTGTACCAGTGAGGATATAGCGGTCGAGCAAGTTGTAGGTAGCACGTGCAAAGTAGGAGATGGTGTGTACGTCATCATTGTAAGCACCACCGGTACTCTTGGAGTTGATGTCCTGAGTCAAGTTGATGTTACGGTTGTAGACTGACGGGAAGTCTCTTGATCTGGAGTTCACCCATTGTCCCCAAGACTTGCCAACCTCATTACCAGCCATCAAGGTCAGGTTGTGAATGTCGTAGTTGAGGTTATAGGTCAAATAGGTCTGGAGGCCAAGGCTGTAACCATTGCTGTTGTTCAAAGAGAATGCGTATGTCTGGTCGGCATTCATTGGAACCTCTGTCAGCACACCGTTGATGTAGTTGAAACGTGTACGTCCACCAGTGAAGTCAGAACTGTTGTTGCCCCAATAGGTGTAAGTGCCTTGTGATTTCACATCGAGTTTGTGATGCTCAATCTCGAAGAGAGTGAGGTCAACAAATGCTGTGGTCTGGATGCGGTCGTAGCCGTTGCGGGCACGATCGCCGTTCTCCATCTGTGAAGCATAGGGGTTGGCACCTATAGAGGTGTTACCTTCCCAGCTGTTTACAGTGGCTTGTGAACCTGTACCATAAGAACCGTCGGGGTTCACCAGATTGACATTGATCAGACCGCCATTAGGCAAATTCGCTTTGTTGGCAATATCGTTTTCATAAATATAGTCGAGCGTCGGGGTCAGAGAAGCGAAGTCACGCAGAGACGACATGTTCTGGTTGTTACCCAATGCCATGTTGGAGCCGTGGCTCTGGCTGTGGGTGAAGTTGATGTCACCACCTACCTCGAGGTACTTGTTCACCTTGGAGGTAATGTTGGCACGAGCGGTGAAACGCTGATAGTTGGTGTTCACAACAAGACCGTCAACATCGTTGTAACCAAATGAAAGGTTATAGTTGGTCTTGTCATTACCACCAAGCAGAGAAACGCCATATTGCTGGCGGAGAGCAGCACGAGTCATTTCTTTCTGCCAATCGATTTCGTTGAGCTTGCCTTTAAATTGCTCATTCCAAACCTGGTTGATGAACATACCCTTCTCGTTGGTAATTCTTGCCTCGCGAAGAGCATCAGTATACGTATTCAAGTCAAGAACATCGAGTGTGTAGGGCAGAGTCTGGATACCAAAGTCAGCGGTAAAGTTGATGTTGGTGCGGCCTTTCGAACCATGCTTTGTAGTAATCATCACCACACCGTTGGCACCTGCAGAACCGTAGATAGCGGTTGCGGAGGCATCCTTCAAGATTTCAATACGCTCGATATCGGATGGGTTGACGAAGTCGGCACTGTTACCAACCTGCACACCGTCCACAACATAAAGAGGAGAAGCATCGCCATTGATGGTTCCCACACCACGGATGCGGATGGCAGCCTTGCCGTCAGGAGCACCGTCCTGCATATTAACCAACACACCGGCTGCAGAACCTTGCAGAGCCATGGCGACATTGGTAGGCATTCTCTTCATCACGGCCTGTTGGTCTACGGTAGCCACAGAACCCGAGATATCACTCTTCTTCATCGTACCATAACCGATGACCACCACGTCGTTGAGGGTAGCCAAATCTTCTTTGAGCACGATTCTGAGATTACTTTGACCATTGATGGCCACTGTTTGAGTAGCATAGCCTACATAGGAAATCTCCAGGGAGGCATTAGGATTAGCCTGCAAACTGAAATTACCGTTGAAATCGGTAATAGCACCAGTGCTGGATCCTTTCACCTTCACTGTAGCACCGATAACGGGCTCGCCTGACTCATCATTTACTGTTCCTTTTACAATGCTCTGAGCCATCGTTCCGAGGGGGAACAAACAGAGCAAGAACAGAAACACTAACGGCTTTTGTAGTGATTTAAAATTCCACATAGTTTGATTTTTAGATGAAATAATTATAAGGTATTGTCAGTTGTTCCGATTGTTCTTGTTTGTCTCGTGATCGATTTTTGGTATGAATCGTCTGTCTACGAAGACTGTTATGATGCTATTTCTGATTGCTTAGTTAGATGTCGTTGATAATGTTCGTTTTTCATTTCCATTCTTGTCTTGTGACCTTTATATACACGATTTCTCAAAATCTGCAGTCGCAAAATTAATCATTTTTAAATAGCCTGCAAGTGTTGAGAAAAATGTTTATCCACTATTGATAGTTTTTGAAAAGTAAATGATACTTTTTCAAAAACGATTGTCTAAATTCAGTAAAAAAAAACACTTTTTCAATGTTTTTTGCTGTTACTGGAACGATTTACCGGCTTTTTGAGGGTTTATTCATAACAATCGTAACACAAAGTTTTCTTTCAGTCTCATTTACATTAATTATATATAGGGAGTTTTTAATCAAGGAAAATTATTGTTTATCTTTGTAGTGCTACCTGATATTAAGCGAACTAACATTATTATCAAGAGATATAGAAGTGTATTCAAACTATTAACAAATGAAGAAGAACATCGCATTATTGCTCATGGGGGTGCCCCTTATGCTATGGGCACAGAACCCCATCATCCGCGACCAATTCACAGCCGACCCCACCGCAAGGGTTTTCGGCGACAGAATTTACCTCTATCCCTCACATGACATCTTCCCACCGGAAGGACAGCGCCAGGACTGGTTCTGCATGGAGGATTACCACGTGTTCTCATCAGAAAACTTGACCGATTGGACCGACCATGGCATGATTGTCACCCAGAACAAGGTGCCATGGGTGAGACCGGATTCCTATTCAATGTGGGCACCTGACTGCGTGGAGAGAAACGGAAAGTATTATTTCTACTTCCCCTCCTCACCAAAAGACGGTCGTGGCTTTGGTGTCGGTGTAGCTATCTCCGACAGTCCTACAGGACCTTTCATTCCCGAACCAGAGCCCATCAAGGGCGTCAATGGCATTGACCCATGTGTGCTTCAGGCTTCCGACGGCAATGCCTATATCTTCTGGGGCAACGGACGCTGCGCCAAGTTGAAGGAGAACATGAAGGAACTCGCCGACGACAACCCGAAAGAAATGGTCAAGTGGGGCAACCGCGAAGTTGAGATGGTGGGTGCCAACTGCCTCAAAGACCTCCCTAACAGACAGGCTGAAGGTCCGTTTGCCTTCGAGTACAATGGCAACTATTACCTGACCTATCCTTATGTAAGGGAGAAAACCGAAGTCCTCGCTTACGCCATGAGCAAGAATCCGATGGGTCCTTACGAATACAAGGGTCTCATCATGGCTGAGCAGCCCAACGGCTGTTGGACCAACCACCACAGCATTGTCAATTTCAAGGGTCAGTGGTATTTGTTCTACCACCATAACTATTTCTCACCCAGCGATGACAAGCGCCGTTCGGCCTGTATCGAGAAGTTATATTTCAATCCCGACGGCACCATCCAGGAGGTAAAGCAGACTCTTCGTGGCGTAGGTGTCAACAAGGCCACTGAGAAAATCGAAATCGACCGTTTCAGCAGCGCCAGCGCCGATGTGACAGAATCCTTGATCGACACGGTCAATACATTCCGCAGCTACCAGGCCACCCTGCCTGCCAAGGGCAGCTGGCTTCAGTATAATGACGTTGACTTCAGTGTCATCAACGACGGCTACATGATTATCAATGTCAAGGCTTCCGACGATACAGAGTTGTGCATCCGCGAGAAGAGTGCCAAGGGCAAAGTCATTGCACGCATCAAACTGGCTGTGAGACCACCCGAGCCACCTGCCGGTGCTCCTGTCAACCCCATGATGAACCGTTTCCGCCGCGATTTGCGCAACCAGTGGCTCACACAGGCTGTCAACCTGGAATACAAGCCCACGGGCGTGACCGATTTGGTCATCACCAATGAGGGCGATGGTGCTCTCAGTGTAGACTGGGTGCAGTTCAAGAACCGTCCCAACTACTTCTCGCATGTCGCTGCCAATGCTCCGGCTGCCAAACCCGACAACGATGGTTTCATTCGCCGCTGGATGTTGCTGGAGCCCATCGACAAGCCCAACAGCGGAAACACTGTGTTCACCGACAGCTATCTGCGTGAGCATTTCAACAGACCATATTTCAAGGGTCAACAGACCATTCTGCCGAAAGATGGTCAGAAAGTAACTGCTGTGTTCCAACAGGAGCAGGCTCCCGCCGGTTTTGGCCGTGGTGCGGCTGCACCTGAAAAGCCTGAGGTGAAGACTGTAAAACAGACGCTCACCTGGCATGCCTTGGAAAGCAATATGTTCAACGTAAAACTGTTCCGCTTCGCCGAGAAATATAGTGATAAGGTCTATGGCGTGCTCTTCTGGGGTGTCACCATCATCGACTGCCCGGAGGATATTGAGAATGTGCGCCTGGCCGTTGGTAGCAACTCCGCCTCCATGTGGTGGCTCAATGGTGAGGAAGTCCTGCTGCTCAGTGGCGACCGCCGCATGGTGAAGGACGATGCCATGTCGAAACGCATTACCCTGAAGAAAGGCCGCAACATCCTTCGCGGTGCGATCATCAATGGTCCCGGCATGAGCGACTTCTGCGTGCGCTTCCTCGATGAGAAAGGCTTACCTGTCACCAACTATACTATAACCGTTAAATAATAACCAATAACGTTAAGCAGAAGATTATGAAGACGAAATAT
>CACXDY010000009.1 GCA_902766505.1 uncultured Prevotellaceae bacterium | reverse complement strand
GCATGGAGATAATCTACCGACTCACGGTCAATCTCCACCACACGAAGCTCGCGGGGCTTCTCCACGAGGTACTGGGTGAGCACACCCATGCCCGGTCCCACCTCAAGGACGGGCAGTTGCGGACAGGCATCCACGGTATCCGCAATACGTCGGGCCACATCCAAATCGATAAGGAAATGCTGGCCTAAATTCTTTTTGGGTTTTACTTTGTGCATAATCAGCCACAAAAATACAAAAAAACGACAAACCGACCGTGCATCTGACAGAAAAAACAACCGTCCGTTTTGCCAAAGACCCATTTTTTTACTATTTTTGCACATGAACAACAAACTTGAATTACAAACTAAAAATCCAACATACCATGAATAAGGGAAAAGACAAGACCACACAATTTGCGGAAATTTTCAATAAGGTTTTCGGCTTTATCGTGCTCATCTTAGGCATCGCCATCCTCGTGGTGATAGAGCGGTTCACCGCACAAATGACCGATCATTTCAGTGATGTCGCCAAAATCTTTGCAGGAACCGTGGATGCCTCGAAAGCAGACCCCTCACTCGACAACAAGATGGTGTATCTCGATGCGGACATGACTATCGAAGATGCTGTCGAAGACCCTCTATACCGTGTCGGTGGAGATTATGTCACCGTTCTGCGGGACGTGGAATATTTCCAGTGGACAGAGTCGAGCGAAGAAGTGGAAGCACCCCGTTCGCACAGGGAGAAATCGAGCAGTGATGTGGAAGAAAAACCCAAAATGAAGACCGAATACCATTACAGCCTCGACTGGATGTCTGACCCCATCAACTCGAAGAAATTCCATCAATCATCCCAACATGAGAACACGACACTGATTCAAATACCCAAAAAGAACACCTATAACCCGACTGCGAAAATAGGAGCCTACCGGATGGGCCAAAAACTACAGTATGAATACTGGGCACTTGGCAACGAACGGATACCCATCGATGCCAGCGACCAATTTTCGCGGGAAAAGACGGAAGTGGCCGGCACATCAATTCCCGTGCACGTCACCAACAACATGATTTACTATGGTAATAACCCGAACAGTCCGCAGGTGGGTGATGTGCGGGTCATGTTCTTCGCCAACCGGCCCTCACATGTGTATGTGTTGACAAAGGTGGAGGGAGACTCGCTGTGCCCCTATTTCATGAAAGAGGCCTCGAAGCAATATGCAGAAATCAAGAAAGAGCCTTTTGATGCCAGTGCCATGCTCACCCAAAAGACGAAAAGCTATGGTGATTTCGCCATTTATGTCCGCATTCTGGGCTGGCTGCTCACCCTCTGGGGTGTCCACCTGCTCCGCAGCCTGCTGGTCGACCCCATTGTTCGCAACAAAGACTCCAAGCTGCTGCACTGGATTGTCTGCGTGGTATTGGCCACGGTGATTCTGGTCGCCTGCCATTACATCGGCAAGGGATTGGCGTAGGTTATTTTGTTCTTTGTTCTTGTTTTGTATGTTGCGTTGGCAACGCAACATACTGGACGAGGGGAGCAATGGGACGAGGGGAATAATGGGACGAAGGGAAAAATGGGATGGAGAGGATGGAGGGGATAAAAGCACGGGATTGATGGAGGGGATAAAAGCACGGGATTGGCGTAGGGGATGTTTTTTCCTGAAGAAGCCGCGGCAAGTGTGGGATAATTGTTGTACCTTTGCACCATAATTGCGAAGCACATGCAAAACAAGATTCTTTTCCGAATAGGCAACAGCACGCTGTCGTTTCTCCCCTTGGGGAAAGACGGTGCGGCGGACGACTACATATCCCTCGAGCAGAAAGGGGGCATGTCGGTATCTGCCAATCTGCGCGAGGCATTCAAGACCCATCCCCTGCTCTCAGCACCCTACGACAAGGCCCAGGTGCTGGTAGACACCAGTACGATACTGATACCCGAAGATGAGTTTGCAAAGGACGAGGCATCCATCCTGTTCGACCACACTCTGTCGGGGCATCTCAACGAGCCCAAGCTGCATTGTGTGCTTGGCAACCACCGTGCCGTTGCGGTGTTTGCCGTGAACAAGGATATCCAGACCGTGATGGCCGACCATTTCAAGGAAGTGGTCTACCAACCGGTCGGTCTGCCGGTCTGGCAGTTGTGCAGTCCCCACACCGACCTTGCCCGTCAACGGCTTTACGGCTATTTCCATGACAGCAAGGTAGATGTGTTCTGTCTCAACGGCTACCGCTTCAAGTTCAGCAACACCTTCAGTGCCGTCCATTCCCACGATGCGCTTTACTACCTGCTTTACGCCTTCCGCGAACTCGGTCTGAAGGCCGACCGTGACGAGGTGGCACTATTGGGCAGCACCCCACATATGAAATGGATTGAAGACAACCTGAAGCAGTATGTAGGCCGCACACTGAAAGAAGAAGAGGCTGTAGGGTCCATTCAAGAAACGGCATGGCCCCAGATGCCGCTCGACATGCGTTGCATCCTTCAAGCAAACCGACCATGAGAATCATCACCGGCAAATACAAGGGCCGCCGTTTCGACATCCCGCGCACTTTTAAGGCACGGCCCACCACGGACTTTGCGAAAGAGAACATCTTCAATGTGCTCAACGGCTACATAGACTTAGAGGGTGCCCGCGCACTGGATTTGTTTGCAGGCACGGGAAGCATCTCACTTGAGATGCTGTCGAGAGGTTGCTCACAAGTGGTGAGTGTGGAGGCCGACCGCAACCATCATGCGTTCATCCGTCAATGTGTGGAACGCCTGGGTGCGAAGAATGCCATTGTAGTGAAAGGAGATGTGTTCAAGTTTCTGAAAAACTGTCACCAGCAGTTTGACTTCATCTTCGCCGACCCACCCTATGCCCTGGAGCGTCTGCCGGAAATCCCTGCCCTTGTGCTCGATGCGAACCTGTTGACCGAAGAAGGTGTGATGGTGATGGAGCATGGTGCCAATCAGGATTTCTCCCAGGACCCGCGTTTTGTGGAGCACCGCGCCTATGGCAGTGTCAATTTCAGTATTTTCCGTCCTACATCAGGGGAGAAAACAGTCTCACCACTGACTCCCACAATCTGATAGGGAACGGCCGCTTGCGGAACTCCTCCAGGTCGAGTTCACGGCTTTTCTCCATATCGTCCATCATCACCTGCTTGATGGTGAGTGCAGTCTTGTTGTCGAAAATGAACGCATTGGCCTCGAAATTATTCTCAAAGCTGCGGAAGTCAATGTTCACCGACCCACAAGAACACAAGTTGTCGTCAGACACGAGCAGTTTGGAGTGGTTGAACCCATCCTGATAGAGGAAAATACGTACCCCTGCCTCCATTACCTCCTCGTAGAACGACCTGCTGGCCTGTCCCACAAAACGTGCATCGCAATGCTCGGGAATCACCAGTCTGACGTCCACACCGGCCAATGCACAAGAACGCAGGGCAAAGAGAATGGACTCTGTAGGCAAGAAATAAGGCGACTCAAAATAGACATACCGCTTGGCCTCGAGGAGTATTCTGACGAATCCCTGCTCCATTTCCGGCCACTGCGAGGTGGGGTCGCTGGTAACAATCTGAATCAGGGAGCCACCATTCTCCGTCGACTCCACCGAAGGGTAGTATTTCTCGTTCTCGACGAGCGTACGTGTCACGAAGTACCAGTCGGTGAGAAAGACCGTCTGCAATCCATAGACAGCCCTTCCACGTATACGGAGGTGTGTGTCGCGCCATGGTCTGTTGTCCGCCCCTTTTGCGTAGCGAAGGGCAATGTTCATTCCTCCGATGAATCCCACCTTTCCGTCGACCACACAAATTTTGCGGTGGTTGCGGTAGTTGACCTTCGAAGTGAAAGCAGGGAAACGCACCGGCAGGAACGGATGTACCTCTACCCCGCCCGCCTTCATATACTCGAAGATTTTGTCGCTCACATACCAACATCCCACATCATCAAAGACGACTCTGACGGTCACCCCTTGTTTCGCCTTGTCGATAAGTGCGTCGGCCACGAGCCTTCCCAACGCATCGTCCTCAAAGATATACGTATTGAGATGTACGTGGTCGGTGGCGCCCTGTATGGCCTCGAGCAACGCGGGGAAGAAGGCATACCCGTCAGAGAGCACATCCACCTCGTTGTCGCAGAAAGGAAGCGCAACACTTTGGTTGGAGAACTGCCTGACGAGTTCCATGTGCTGCTGTGGCACGATGAGGTTTCGCTGTACGACAAAATGCTGCATCGACCGTCGGGACAGTTCATCGAGGCTGTGCTGCTCAATGTACCTCTCCTTCCGTGCGTTCTGCCCGAAGAAGAAGAAGAGGATAACCCCCAGGATAGGTATGAAGGTGAGCACCAACAGCCACGCCATAGTTTTTGCGGGTTGCCGGTTTTCCATCAACACGACAACCGCTGTGGTTATGACGATCAAGGCATGTATGAGCGTGAACCAATCCCCTATGTCGAAAGAACTATTCAGTCTTGTCCTCCTTCTCTATTTTTTGCAGATAAGCCAGTTCATTGATGGCGAAATCGGCATTCTCCGTGTCGGAAAGCATCTCATTGAGCATGGTCTTCGCCTGTTCATACTGGTGTTTATCAATCATGACATACACTTTCCTGCGCTTGAGGAAGGCCAGGAAATGGCGGATATGCTCCTTGGGTTCCTCGTCCTCCATCTGCAGACTGTCCTTGATGTTCTGTTCCAAGTTGTCGATGACCATCATCGAGCGCCAGTCACGGGAGTTGACCATCGTGTTGACCTGCTCCATGGTGAAGGAGATGCGGTGCAGTGGTGTGAGCATATCGAGATAGGCCAGCGCCATCTTATACTGGTGCAATTCATGATAGCAGAACCCGATGTCGTAGATGAGGTCGAAGAATCCCTCGCGCTGTGTTTCCTTCATGCTGTCGTAGTCTTTCTCGACGACAGCATAGGCGTTCTCCAGTCTCAGCAGTGCCTCATAGTAGCGCTGCGCACGGTATAGTTTCTTGCCCTCATAAATCAGTTGGGCGACAGGCATGTCGGTACAGTAGGCCAGCAGTTTCTGCTCGTCGGAGAGCGAGTCGGCCTCATTGTTTCTCAGTTTCTGCACAGCCTCCTTCCACATATAGTTGCTCTCGTCTATCTGTTTCTGCCTCGACACGTTGTCGTGGGCGAGCAGGACGGAATTGGCTTTCGCCATGAGTTGCTGCTGCCGGAATGAATTACCGGGTCTCACCGTCAGCGGCACGATATAGCCTGTGGCGCGGAAATAGTCCGTCTGTCCTTCAGAGCCCTCACCATTGAGTGTCAGATTGAGCAGCCGTTCCTTTCCAGGGTTGGCGGGGTCTTCGAACCAGAGGAGAATGACCGTGCTTTCACCACGCTCTCTGAACACCTCCCATACATCGAGTGCATGAATTTCATCCGAGCCGGTCAATGTCATGTCTTTCGGAGAGACAGTGGCCTTGGTGGCCTTGAAACCGGTGAAGCCCATCATTTTTTCCACCAGGTCGTCCAGCCGCAGGTGCTCCGTATCGTTGAGCCGCGGCATCTCAGCATCCTGCAGTCTCATCTCCTGCTGATACAAGAGGAACTGGTGTCTTTGCTCGGCTGCATTTTCTGCCTCCACGTCGCTGTCTTTCCCGTCTTCGGTCAGTTCCCTTATGCGCCGGACAAAAGAATTCTGCCAGCTGAACACACCGGCCATCGCCTCGGCCAGCACGTCCTTCGCCGTGTCGCCATCCAGGCTGAGACCCGTAAAGATATGCAAGTCCACCTCGTTTTTCACCTCATTGACGCTGTAAACAATGCGCTGCACTTCGGAATGGATATTGCACTGGTTGCACACCATCCTGACATTGTTGAGGTTGTCGATAGAGGTGTTATAACAGAAGAAGTAGGACAACCGTGCGAACGACGACTCCTTGTCGACATAGAGATGGAAATGTCCATTCTGATAGTCGAATTTTGCCGAGCGTCCCTCTTTCTCGTCCGTCCATTCCGCATCGCAGTGCAAATCGCGCAAAGCCTTGTCGGCACGCAGTTCCAGCAGTTTCATCCGCGCTTCATCCGTCAGCTGTGTTCCACCCGACGCTTTCCGTCCAGGCATTCTGACGGTGACAAATCCAGCCTTCACACAAATCCAGAAGATGAAGACCAATAATGCTATTATAATCAACCATTCCATACAATCAATCCATCATCATTAAACAACGATACTCTTTCCAAGCCGGCGCGCTATCTCACGCCGCATGGCAATACTGTTCATCAACTCTTCCATCAAGGCACGCCGCTCTCCGTCCTCACTCGTGAAGGGGATTTGCTGCCGGATGACCGCCATCCGTGTATCGAGAATCACCATTCTATAGTCGAGGAGCAAGTGAACCACCTGGGTGCGCAAGGTCATGTCGCTCATCCTCACCTGGTTGTTCTCCGAAAGCTGGTAGGAATCCACGCCAAGCGACATGGCCACCTGGCTGACATTCACATCGGGATGCTTCTGAAAATAGTCCGTCAGGTCGGTCCTGCCCTCCTGCACCAAGTTGAAAGCCTCGACCAAGATGTTCTGGTACAAGGGATTCTTCAATGTCAGGCCATCGTCATCGAGGTCATAGAAGACATACTCGGCCACCGTCAGGTCCATCGTGCCACCTTCGCCGTCATCAATCTCGCGGAAGGCCACCTCGCCCCCATGCCTTATGATCATCTGAATGATGAGCATCTCCAGTTTGGCCGTCTTCTCATCGACTGTGGGAGGCCCCACTTCCGGTTTGGCGGTATCGGCTTTCTCACGCTCCGCCTCCCGCTCATTCTTTCTCGCCTGGTCCTCCCGCTCCCGCTGGATGAACTTATTCATCTCGGCAATAAGCGTGCGTTCGGAAATACCGATGCGCAGAGCACATTCCTTGATATAGGTTGCCCGTATGATCTGGTCTTCGATGACCGAGATGCTTTTCACGATGCTTGCGATAGCCTCCGACCTCTTGATGGGGTCGCTCACCCCCTTGAGCAGCATCGTGGTCTTGAACTCCATGAAATCGGTCTGGTGGTTGACGATATACTCACGGAAATCAGATGCGGTGTGTTTCCGGGCGAAGCTGTCGGGGTCCTCACCGTCGGGCAGCACCAGGATTTTGATGTTCATCCCTTCGGAGAGCATCATATCCGTACCCCTCATGGCGGCATGGATGCCCGCCTCATCACCATCGTAGAGCAGCACAACATTAGACGTGAACCGGTGGAGGAGCCTGATTTGGTTGACACTCAGTGCGGTTCCCGAGTTGGCCACCACATTCTCAATGCCGCATTGATGCATGGAGATGACGTCGGTATATCCCTCCACCATATAGACACAGTCCTCCTTGGAGATGGCTTTCTTGGCCTGGTAGAGCCCATACAACTCATGGTCCTTGTGATAGACCACGGAATCGGGTGAGTTGACATATTTCTGAGCCACCCCCTTTGTCCTGGAGTCAAGCAATCGTCCGCCAAAGGCAGTCACCTTGCCGCCCACGCCATACCAAGGAAAGATGACCCTGTTGGCAAAACGGTCGTAGAGCGAGCCATCGTCACGCTGCACGCAAAGACCGCTTTTCACCAGAAACTCATCCTTATAACCTTTCTGCCTGGCTTCAGTGGCCATGGCATCCCGTTTCTGGGGTGCGAAACCAAGATGAAATTTCTCTATGATGTCATCCCTGAATCCCCTTGAGCGGAAGTAGGCCAGGCCGACAGCCTTTCCGTCGGCATCGTTGAGCAAGGTGTTGTGGAAGAAATCAGCAGCCCACTCATTGACGATAAAGATGCTCTCGCGCTCGTTCTCCTGTTGACGCTCCTCATCGGTCAGCTCACGTTCCTTGATTTCGATGTTGTATTTCCGTGCCAGCCATTTGAGAGCCTCTGGGTAGGACAGCTGCTCATGCTCCATGATAAAGTTGGCCGCATTGCCAGCCTTTCCACATGAGAAACATTTGTAAATGCCACGCGTCGGCGAGACCGAGAACGAGGGAGTGCGGTCGTCGTGAAACGGGCACAAACCTTTGAAGTTGGCCCCGCTCTTGCGAAGCGAGACAAACTCAGACACGACGTCGACAATATTGGCGGCGTCCATTATACGGTCTATCGTGGCACGGTCTATCATTGCGAACTACAAAATTACTATTTTATTTCGTTCCTACAACAAAAATCTACCTTGAAAACTTTATTTTCTTGTTAAAATATTACAACGAGGATTTATGCGCGGGCGGGGGTTCCACTATATCATTGCCCATTTTTGGAAAAGGTAATTCAGGTGGATGCGGTGGAACCGCATCATACTGAAAAATAACTTTGCTCATTTTGGGGGGGAAGGTGAGGCATGAGAATGCACGAAAAGGGCTGAAATGAGCAATTTTCGGGGTTTTTCTTTGCCACGCGGTAAAAAATGAGTAATTTTGCGGCCAAATTATTCAAATTATTGATATTATATGAGTTTGAAAATTGTAGTACTTGCCAAGCAAGTACACGACACACGCAATGTGGGCAAGGATGCCATGACTCCAGAGGGAACCGTCAACCGCGCTGCCCTGCCCGCCATCTTCAATCCCGAAGACTTAAACGCCCTGGAGCAGGCTCTTCGCCTGAAAGAGCAGAATCCAGGCTCCACCGTAGGAGTACTCACCATGGGTCCTCCACGTGCTGGCGAGATTATCCGCCAAGGACTCTATCGTGGCGCCGATACCGGATGGTTGTTGACCGACCGTCTGTTTGCCGGTGCCGATACACTGGCCACCTCCTACGCTTTGGCCACAGCCATCCGCAAAATCGGTGATGTGGACATCGTCATCGGCGGCCGTCAGGCCATCGACGGCGACACCGCCCAGGTGGGTCCTCAGGTGGCTCAGAAACTTGGTCTCAACCAAGTGACCTACGCAGAAGAGATTCTCAGCATCAAGGATGGCAAAGCCACTATCCGCCGTCATATCGATGGTGGTGTGGAGACAGTGGAGGCTCCGCTGCCTGTTGTCATCACGGTGAACGGCAGTGCTGCGCCATGCCGTCCCTGCAATGCCAAGCTGGTGATGAAATACAAGCACGCCACCTGTCCGATGGAGCGTCCCGCCGAATTGGACGCCCGCATGTCGCAGTTGTATGCCGACCGCGACTACCTGACCCTCAACCAGTGGTCGGTGGCCGATGTGGATGGTGATGCCCAGCAATGTGGTCTGGCCGGTTCGCCCACCAAGGTGAAGGCAGTACAGAGCATTGCCTTCCAGGCAAAAGAGAGCAAGACCCTCACCAGCAGCGATGCCGACATCGAGGGTTTGATCAAGGAATTGTTGAACGAGAAAATTATTGGATAACACATGGAGGCCGTATTTGTATATTGCGAAATAGAAGGAACACTCGTACAAGAAGTGTCCCAGGAGTTGCTCACCAAAGGCCGCAAGCTCGCCAATGAACTCGGTGTGGACCTGAACGCCGTGGTGATTGGCACGGGCATCAGAGGCAAGGTGGAAGACCAGATATTGCCCTATGGTGTGGACAAGCTCTTTGTATTCGACGGAGAAGGACTGTTCCCCTACACCTCTGCTCCCCACACCGACATCATGGTGAACCTGTTCAAGGAAGAGAAGCCCCAGATTTGTCT
>CACXDY010000008.1 GCA_902766505.1 uncultured Prevotellaceae bacterium | reverse complement strand
GCGGTATCCATCAGTTTTTCCGGTGCCTCGGCATCGGCCACATAGATGGCTGCGTCGTTCTTGACCAAAGCCATGGCATTGTGGTACTGGTGATTCTCTGCCACATTGGGCGAGGGCACCAGGATGACGGGCATGCCCAAGAGGCAAAACTCCGAGATGCTGCTCGCGCCGGCCCTGCTGACCACGAGGTCGGCAGCGCGGTAGGCGGCACCCATGTCGCTGATGAAATCGGTCACCTTGAGGTTGGCGACAGGCTCCTTCTGCGAGAGTTGCTGCAGGATGCTCTCATGATAGTATTTGCCGGTCTGCCACAGAATCTGTGCGTCGGCAGCGGCTATCTGCTCAAGATGCTGCATGACACTCTCGTTGATGGTGCGTGCGCCAAGACTGCCTCCCACGATGAGGATGGTCTTGCGGCCTGGGGTGAGACCGAGTTTTGCAGCAGCCTCCTCCTTGGTCAGGTTGGTGGAGAGCAGCGACTGTCTCACGGGATTGCCCAGGTTTTCTATTTTCTCTGCAGGGAAGAATTTCTCCATGCCGTCATAGGCTACGCAGATTTTCTGTGCCTTCTTGGCCAGGAGTTTGTTGGTCACTCCCGCATAGGAGTTCTGCTCCTGAATCAGGCAGGGGATGCCCATCGAGGCACATTTGTTGAGCGTGGGGCCACTGGCATAACCACCCACACCCACTGCTGCCAGGGGTTGGAAATCGCGGATGATTTTCTTGGCCATACGCTGACTCTTGAAGAGCTTCCACAGGACCACTACGTTGCGAAGCAGGTTCTTGCGGTCGAAACCGCAGACGGGAAGCCCCTTGATTTCATATCCTGCAGCGGGAACTCTTTGCATTTCCATCCTGCCCTCAGCGCCCACGAAGAGAATCTCTGCATCGGGCACCTTGGCTTTGATGGCATTGGCAATGGAGATGGCAGGGAAGATATGTCCCCCTGTACCGCCTCCGCTGATGATAAATTTGAGCTTCTTTGCCATAGTTGGTTTTAATTTGCAAAAGTAACGATTTTTTTTCTCTTGGCGAATTTTTTAGCCATTAATTTTCAGCATCTTTTTCGATGGAAACAACAGGTTTTTTCTGTTTGCTGTTATCCTTCTTCTTCGCCGAGATGCTCACGCTGAGAATAGCACCAAGATACGCACAGTTGATGATGGTGGATGTACCTCCCTTGCTGATGAGGGGCAGCGGCTGACCTGTGACAGGGGCAAGGCCCACAGCTACCATCATGTTGAACATGGCCTGGCAGACCAGCAGCAGAGCCAGTCCCATGACCAGAAAAGCCGGGAAATTGTTGGCGCAACGGTCGGCAATCCGGCCTGCTCTCCAGAGCAGGAAGATGTAGAGGAACATGACGAAGATGCCTCCAAACAAACCGAGTTCCTCGATGATGATGGCATAGATGAAATCGGAGAAAGCCTGTGGGAGCATGTCGCGCTCCTCGGAGTTGCCCGGACCTTTTCCCACAATTTCCGATGAGGCAATGGCGATGTTGGCATGGCCTATTTGTGAGTCTTTGTCGAGGTCGAATTCTTCGGGCGGCACATCCTTGCTGTCTACAAATTTCAGGATTCTGCCCTTCCAGGTGCCCACACGGTGGAAGATGTTGTCCAGGAATCCTTCCTCGCTCTCTGCCTGCACCACTTTCTCAGTCATGTTGTTTTTGCTGTCCTCACCTTCCTTGGGCTCAGTCTTTCCCACCAGCAGGATGAAAATCAGTCCTACCAGTCCTATCAGGGCGAAACCGCCTATCAGTTTGCCTATCTTGCGGCTTGAGACTCTTCCATAGAACATCATGCCTACCACCACCATGCTGATGAGTATTGCCGTAGAGAGATTCTCAAACATGATGAGCAGTATCAGTGGACATGACACGGTCATCACGTATTTGAAAGTTTTCTCCTCGGTGCCGTTCTCCGTCTGCATGGCACTAAGAACCTGTGCCACGGCAAGGACGATAGTGCCTTTGGCTATTTCAGAGGGTTGGAACTGAAGGCCGAAGAACGATATCCACCGCTGTGCGCCATTGGTGGACTGTCCTGCCAGCAACACCCATATCAGTGTGGCTCCGGAGATGAGGAGCAGGAAGATGGTAGCCACTTTGAAATACTTGCAGTCGATGTTCTGTATCACAACCATGACTATCAGACCCACGGCAAGCAGGCTGCTGTGTTTGATAAAAGGACCAAAATAACTGGCCTTGTCGTAGGTGAGTGAGCTGCTTGAGCTGAACACCTCGATGAGGCTGATGATGCAGAGGAAGAAAAAAATCATCCACACCACCTTGTCGCCTTTGAATATGTTGCCTATCGAGATTTTCATGTTCTGATTATAATTGTTTGACCAAATTCTTGAATTGCTCTCCTCTGTCCTCCATGTTGCGGAAGAGGTCGAAACTGGCGCAGCAGGGGCTCAACAGCACCGTGTCGCCAGGTTGGGCGAATCCGTAGCAGGCCTCCACACATTCCTTCATGCTGTGGGTGTCGGCCACAGGGATACCCAGGGGGTCGAAGAAGGCGTGAAGTTTGGCGTTGTCGGCACCCAGATAGACCAGGGCACGGCATTTCTCCATCACGAGTTGCTTGATTTCGTTGTAGTCGTTGCCCTTGTCCTTGCCGCCGATGATCAGCACGGTCGGGGTCTGCATGCTCTCCAGGGCATACCAGCAGGCGTCGACATTGGTGGCTTTCGAGTCGTTGACATAGGTTACACCGCGCACGGTGCATACTTTTTCCAGTCTATGCTCCACACCGGGGAAGTCGCCGAGGCTTTTACGGATGTATTCTTTGTCGATGCCGGCGATGTTGGAGGCTATACCGGCGGCCAGCGAGTTGTAGATATTGTGCTTGCCGGTGAGGCTCAGTTCTTCCTGTTCCATGTTGAATGGTGTGGGTTTCTCGATGACGTAGTTTCCTGCCTCTATATAGCCAATTGAGCCTTTTTCTTTCAGTTCTGAGAAGGGATACTGGATAGACTTGATGTCATATTTCTCCAGTTCTCTTCGAATGATGGGGTCGTCGTTCCAATAGATGAAACTGTCTTTTTCGGTCTGGTTCTGGATGATTCTCATCTTCGAGTCCACATAGTTCTGCATACAGTTGTCGTAGCGGTCGAGATGGTCGGGGGTGATGTTGAGCAGGATGGCGATATCGGCCTTGAAATCATACATGTTGTCGAGTTGGAAGGAACTCAGTTCGATGATGTAGTATTCATGCGGCTCTTCGGCCACCTGCAGGGCAAGACTGTGCCCGATGTTGCCAGCCAGTCCGGCATCGTAGCCGGCCGACTTGAAGATGTGGTAGATGAGGGAGGTTGTGGTGGTCTTTCCGTTGCTGCCGGTGATGCAGATCATTTTCGAGTTGGTGTACCTGCCGGCAAACTCTATCTCGCTGATGATGGGGATACCTTTTTCAACCGCCTTTTTCACCAGTGGGGCTTCCGACGGGATGCCCGGACTCTTGATGATTTCGGTGGCGTCGAGAATTTTCTCTTCAGTGTGGTGACCTTCTTCCCATTCGATTCCATGGTCGTCGAGCATCTGTTTGTATCTATCCTTGATGGACGACATGTCGGACACAAAGACATCGAATCCTTTTTGTTTTGCCAAGACGGCTGCGCCGGCTCCACTCTCGCCAGCGCCGAGTACTGCTATTTTCTTCATTTCCAATCAATTTTGCGGAGGGTCTCATGCCGCTCCCTTTGTTACAGTAAGTTTTGTTATCTGATTTTTAGTGTGATGATTGTCATTGCGGCCAGGATGATGGTGGTAATCCAGAACCTGATGGTGATTTTCGACTCATGGAACTGCCGTTGAGGCCAGTTCTTGAGGATAAACCGGCTGGTGGGGTCAAGGTCCTTGTCGAGTTTGCGGAAGTTGTCGTGGATGGGAGTTGCCCTGAAGATTCTCACCCGCTCGCCCTTGCGTAACCTGTATTTGAAATAGGCGGTCTGGAGAATCACGCTCAGGCTCTCGACGAAGAAGATTCCGCAGAGGATGGGCAGCAGCAATTCCTTGTGGATGATGACTGCGCAGACACCTATGATACCGCCAATCATAAGCGAACCTGTATCGCCCATGAACACCTGTGCCGGATAGGCATTATACCACAGGAAACCAATCATTGCACCGATGAAGGCGCAGAGAAATACCACCAGTTCCTGTGAGCCGGGAATATACATGATGTTGAGGTAGGAGGCATATTCGATGTGGCGGCTCACATAGGCCAATATGCCCAACGCCACACCGACAATGGCCGAGTTGCCGGCACACATGCCGTCCATACCGTCGTTGAGGTTGGCGCCGTTGCTGACGGCTGTCACGACAAGGATGGTGATGATGACAAACAAGATCCATCCCGCCATGTTCTTGTATTTCCCCATGAACTCGAAAGCCTTCGAATAGTCCAGGTTGTGGTTTTTCACAAACGGGATGGTGGTTTTCAGGGATTTCACGGGTTCGGATTTGTAGGTCACCACAGCCTTTCCCTCCACCTGCTCCGTGGTGATGGTCTCGTTGATTTTGGCGTCAGGACTGGCCCAAAGTGTCAGTCCCACGACCAGTCCGAGCAGGATTTGTCCTGCCAGTTTGAATTTGGGCGAGAGACCGTCTTTGTTTTTCTTCATGTTCTTGATGTAGTCATCGACAAAACCGAGGAAGCCAAGCCACAGTGTGGTGACAATCATCAGAATCAGATAGATGTTGCGCATACGTCCGAAGAGCAGGATAGGTACCAGGATGGAGACGATGATGATGATGCCGCCCATGGAAGGCACGTTCTTCTTCTTCTCGCCAAACGGGTCGATGGAGGAGTCGCGCTGTACTTCTGAGATATGGTGTTTCTTCATGTATACGATGAATTTCTCACCAAACCATGCAGATATCATCAGCGATAGAATCAGCGCTGCCAGCGACCGGAAAGAGATGTAGTGCCAGATATGGGCTCCCGGTATGTCGAATTGCTCGAGGAATCTGAAAATGTAATAAAGCATGGAATTCTATTTCTTTATTGTTGTCAATTATTCATGAATGGCATCCCGCAACTATTGTTGCAGGGCAAAGATTTTCTCCAGTTCTTCCCTGTCGTCGAAATGATGCTTCACTCCGCAAATCTCCTGATAGTCCTCATGGCCTTTGCCTGCCACCAGCACCACGTCGCCCTTCTCTGCCATCATACAGGCTGTGCGGATGGCCTCACGGCGGTCGACGATGGACACCACCTTGCACATCTGCTGGGGCGTAAGTCCTTGAAGCATGTCGTTGATGATGGCCTGGGGCTCCTCGAAACGCGGGTTGTCGCTCGTCACGATGACACGGTCGCTTTGTCTGACTGCCTCGCGTGCCATGAGCGGGCGCTTGCCTTTGTCACGGTTGCCGCCGGCACCACAGACGGTGATGACCTTGCCCTTGCCGTTGAGCACTTCGTGGATGGCATTAAGCACGTTCTCCAAGGCATCGGGAGTATGGGCATAGTCCACGATGGCTGTGTAGCCCTTGGGCGAGTGGACGGGTTGGAGCCGGCCGCTCACACTGTGCAGGGTGCTCATGACAACCAGGATATCTTCGGGTTTCTTTCCCAGCATGACAGCAGCACCGTAAACGGCCAGCAGGTTGCTGACATTGAACTTGCCGATAAACTGCACACCCACCTCGTGGCCGTCGATTTCAAGGTACATGCCTTCGAAATGGCATTCCAGAATCCTGGCTCTGAAATCGGCCATCGAACGGGTGGAATAGGTCTTTACCTTTGCCTTGGTGTTCTGTACCATGACCATGCCGTTCTTGTCGTCGGCATTGGTGATGGCGAAAGCATTTTTTGGCAGACTGTCAAAGAAGGCTTTCTTGGCATCGCGGTAATTCTCAAATGTGCCGTGATAGTCGAGATGGTCGCGGGTGAGGTTGGTGAAGATGCCGCCTTTGAACTGCAGGCCTCCGATGCGGTGCTGATGGATAGCGTGGCTGCTGCATTCCATGAAGACGTATTCGCAACCTTCCTCTGCCATCCGGGCCAGCAATTGGTTGAGTTGAATGGCATCGGGGGTGGTGTGTGTGGCCGCTACGGGTTCACCGTCGATATAGTTGCAGACGGTGGAGAGCAGACCGCATTTGTGTCCCATCTTGCGCATCATATTATATAATAAGGTGGCAATCGTGGTTTTTCCATTGGTACCCGTCACGCCCACCAACTTGACTTTCCGTGATGGGTCGCCATAGAAAGTGGTGGCCACAGGTCCCACACATTGTTCGGTAGACTCCACGACGATGTAGGTGACGCCGTCGGCCTGTTGGTCGGGAAGTGTCTCGCAGAGAATGGCTGAAGCCCCCAGTTCGATGGCCTTTCCGATGTATTGGTGACCATCGGTCTGTGTTCCCCTCATCGCTACAAACAGACTGCCGGGTTTCGCTTTGCGGGAGTCGATATCCACCTGATTGATGTCAATATCGGTTTGACCGATGACCTCAATGGTTTTGATGCCGTTGATAATGTCTCTGAGTATCATGATGTGATGATTTTATTTGATTCCTTTATTGAAGTTTGAGTTGGCATACCGCTCCTTTGTTGATTTTCGTACCCGGAGCGACACTTTGCGATACCACTTTTCCGCGACCCTGGAGAACGGTGCGCAGGCCAATCCGCTCAAGGGTATAGACAGCGTCTCTTGCGCCCATTCCAGTCACGTCGGGCACCACATTGTCGTCTTTCCTCGTTATCTGGGTAAGTTGATAGTGGTTGTCGTTGAAACCGACGGTTCCCCAGAACGGAAGGTTGGCCTCAGCATTTTCCCAGCGGTTCTGGGTGGCATAGCCCAAATGGCTGAGAACGTAGCCGGCAGGTTCCAGATTTCCGCTCAGTACTTTCGGACGTAGATCTTGCATGGTGTCGCGAGCGTGGGCGATATCCATGTTCAGGCTGTGGGCCATGATGCCCTCGGAGATGTTATGGAATACCCAGCCGCTCATCGTACCTCCAGAGGCGGGGAGACCTGCTTTCTGCAGACATACAATACAACTGTAGCGCGGTTTGTCGGCAGGGAAATAGCCTACGAAACTGACGAGATAGTGCACTGCTCCCGATTTGTAGCCTCCCCGGCCTTTGGAAATCTGTGCCGTGCCCGTCTTTCCTGCCACGGCGAAGGATTCCGACCGTGCTTTCTTGCCTGTACCCTGTGTGACCACTTTGAGCAGCATGTCCTGAATCTTGGCGAGGGTGGAGGCGCTGCAGATGCTTTCCTTGAGCACCACAGGTGCATATTCTTTCTTGACCACGCCATCTGACATCACTTTCTTCACCAGTCTGGGTTTCATCATCCGGCCGTTGTTGGCAATGGCGTTGTAGAACGTAAGGGTGGAGATGGGCGGCACTTGGGTTTCATAGCCAATGCTCATCCAGGGCAGCGTGGTGGCATACCAGTTGGTGTATTGTCCATGGGAGTTCTTGTGGGGCATCCTGATTACAGGAGGGGCGGCGCCTGTGATGGGCACACCCAGGTCCTCGGCAATGCCGACACGGTGCAGTCCCTCGACAAATTGTTCGGGACGGCCCTTGTAGGCATCGTTGATGACGCGGCTGATACCGATATTGGAACTTACCTGCAGAGCCCTGCTGAGGGATATGCGTCCATAACCGCCCGATGCGCGGTTGTGGTCGTTCATCTGTGCATCGTGGAACTTGAACTGTCCGTTTCCGGTGTCTACCATCTTATTGGTGTCCACATGTGCGATGGGGTCGTCGAGCACCACCATGACAGAGGCTGTCTTGAACACCGAACCCGGTTCCAACAAGTCGGCGACGGCATGGTTGCGGCGCTCACGGTATTGTCCGTCACCGCATTTCTCCAGGTTGACGATGGCTTTGATGTCGCCGGTCGCCACTTCCATCACGATGGCGACACCTACATTGCCGTTGATGAGTTCCAATTCCTCTCTTACGGCCTTTTCGGCGATGTCCTGCATCTGCACGTTGATGGTGGTCACAATGTCGTCACCATCGGTGGGGGCCAGGTCTACGAAGTTGAGAAACTTGTTCATCACCTTGCGGCGGTGTGTCTTTCCTTCCTTGCCGCGGAGAATGCTGTCGTACGACAATTCCAAGCCGAAGCGTGCGCTGTCCTTGGCTCCATACATGTCGCCCACGGTACGGTAGGCCAAGTCGCCGAACGGACGGCGGCGCGCATTGTTGTCCTCCACATGAAAACCACCTTTCAGCGGTCTGAGGCGGAATACGGGCAGTGCCTTCACTTTCTGATAGGTGTTGTAGTCCACGCGCTTCTTCCATACCGGCCAGTTCTGGCTCATCTTCCGGTGACCTTCTTCCAGGTCGCGCTTGAATTCTTCCGCACTCTTCTCAGGGAAAATCTCATGGAGGCCCATGCAGATGCTGTCAACTTTCTCATTCCAGAGAGAGTCTTTCTCCGCACCACCGACCTTGAAGTCCATGAACAACTTGTATTCGGGCAGCGAACTGGCCATCAATTCACCATCATCGCTGAGGATGTTGCCGCGGTTGGGCATCACTGTCAAGGAGTCGCGCTTCTTCTGATTCGACACGGCCATCCAGTAGTCACGATGTACGGTCATGATAAGGACCGACTTCACAATCACCACAATGCCCATTAACGTAATGAGCGCTGCGATGAACGTGTAGCGCGGCAT
>CACXDY010000007.1 GCA_902766505.1 uncultured Prevotellaceae bacterium | reverse complement strand
CGCCGGTCTCTTTCCAATAGAGATAGGCCAATGACGACTTGGTTCCCGCACCGTCGGCATGCATGATGTTACAATAATTCGGGTCGCCGCCGAGGATGTCGGGGATGATTTTGCAGAAAGCCTTGGGATACAACCCCTTGTCTATGTTCTTGATAGCATTGTGAACATCTTCTTTGGCGGCTGATACCCCGCGGAGCATATAGCGGTTCGTTTTCAATTCTTCCATCTCTGATTGCTTGCTAAAATAGGGCGTATTATCTATCTTGCCAGAATTCCCAACTGGCAAAGGCTTGAAGGAGGAGCATTTCCAATCCATTCACGACAGTGGCTCCGTGTTTGGCGCCGTTGTGCATGAACATCGTTTCATCGGGATTGTAGATTAAATCATACAGCAAATTGTGGCTGTCCATTGCTTCATAAGGCAACAAAGGACACTCATTGGTATGGGGAAACATGCCACAGGGCGTACAATTGATTATAACATTGTATTCGTGAATGTCATCGGGCGTAATTTTGTCGTATTTGATGGTGCCGGGACGTTCGTACCGGCTGACATGGACATACTCTAAACCAAGGGATTTCAAACCATAGGCGATGGCTTTGGAGGAACCTCCAGTGCCGAGGATAAGTGCCTTTTTGTGGAAGGGTTCAAGCATGGGCTCTATGCTCTTGGTAAAACCAATCACATCGCTGTTGTAACCTTTCAAAGTGACTGATTTTCCCTTATGGATAACACTGATGACATTTACTGCGCCAATCGCACGGGCTTCAGGGCTTACATAATCCAGGAAACTGATCACTTTCTCCTTGTAGGGTATTGTGACATTCAGGCCAAGAAGGTTGGGATTGGAAGCGAGGATTTCTTCCAATTGGTCTATTTGAGGAATCTCAAAGTTCACATACTCTGCATCTATCCCTTCGTTCTGGAACTTTTCATTGAAATAGCCCACAGAGAAAGAATGACCGAGGGGGTAACCGATTAATCCATATCTATCCATAACTATCCGATTGATTATTTTGTCGCAAAATACATGGTGCAAATGCCGAATGTCAAACGCTCAAAAGAGGTTTCCTTAAAACCGGCAGCGTGTAGGATGTCCATCATGGTCTCCCCTTGCGGGAAGGCTTCAATGGTCGCTGTCAGATATTCATACGCCCGTTTGTCTTTTGAGACAAGTCGGCCATAGACAGGAAGGACCGTATGGGAATACAGCTTGAAAAGCTGTTTCATCGGAAAACTGACAGGGTGGGTCAGTTCCACAATGCTCAGATGCCCTCCTTTGCGTAGCACACGGCACATCTCGCTAAGGCCTTTGTCAAGGTCGGCAAAATTGCGTATTCCGAATGCTGCTGTTACAGCATCAAACCGTTCGTCTTCGTATGACAATGACAAACAGTCTTCTTTTTCAAAGGTAATGATGTCGTCCAGATGGGCCTTTGCCACTTTTTGACGGCCGATGTCCATCATTCCTTCTGATATGTCAATGCCAATGAGGCTGTTGGGCGATAGCGCCTTTACTGTCTCGATGGCAAAATCTCCTGTGCCTGTTGCGACATCAAGAACATCTTTGGGATGAAATGGAGCCAACTTGCGGATGGCGTGACGGCGCCACCGTTTGTCTATGTTGAGCGACATCCAATGGTTCAGATGGTCGTATCTGGACGCTATGGTGTCGAACATCTGCTCGACCTGCTCTGCCTTGCTGCCATCTTGCAAATATGGCTTTATCTCTTCCTGTTCGTACATCCCTATTGTAAAGATGCCAGATATTGATTCACGTTCTCTTCTATGCGGTTGGATAAATCCACCTCTGCTGCTTTCTCAAATTGCTCACCGGTGATGTGCTCGTAAAGTTCTATGTAGCGGTCGCTGACAGATGAGGCATATTCATCGGTAATTTCTGGCATTTGCTGGCCTGGCTCATTCATGAATCCTTGTTCAATCAACCATTGGCGCACAAATTCCTTCGACAACTGTCGTTGGGGTAATCCCTGAAGGAAACGGTCTTCGTATCCTTCTGAATAGAAATAGCGGCTGCTGTCTGGAGTGTGGATTTCATCTATAAGATAGACCTTGCCGTCGCGCTTGCCAAATTCATATTTTGTGTCAACAAGGATGAGTCCATGTTTGGCTGCAATTTCCTGGCCGCGGGCAAACAGACGACGCGTATAGTCTTCCATCACGGCGTAATCCTCTGCAGAGACAATTCCCTGTTGGATGATTTCCTCTTTCGAGATGTTCATGTCGTGGCCTTCGTCGGCTTTGGTCGTTGGAGTGATGATGGGTTCTGGGAAACGCTGATTCTCTTTCATGCCATCGGGAAGCACTACACCACATATCTCACGGCAACCTTCCTTGTAGGCGCGCCATGCTGAACCAGTGAGGATGGAGCGGATAATCATTTCCACACGGAAACCTTCGCACTTTAAACCCACCGTCACCATGGGGTCGGGGGTTCCCAATTTCCAGTTGGGACAGATGTCTGCTGTGTCGTCAAGAAATTTCGCTGCGATTTGGTTGAGAACTTGTCCTTTGTAGGGTATTCCCTTGGGGAGTATCACATCAAAAGCTGAAATACGGTCTGTGGCTACCATGACGAGCAGATCGTCGTTGATCGTATAAACGTCACGAACTTTACCATGATATACATTGGTCTGCCCTTCAAAATGATAATCAGTGTTTGTTAATGCCTTCATTTTATGCTTATGTTAATATGATTTGTCTAATCCTTTGTCTGCTCTTTCATATGCATTGACAATGCGGGTCACCAACTTGTGTCGCACGATGTCTTTCTTCTCCATCCTCACAAAACCTATGCCTTCTATGTCGGAAAGCAACTCAAGGGCTTCACTCAAACCGCTGCGCTGGCTGTGGGGAAGGTCTATCTGGGAGAGGTCACCCGTAATAATCATTTTTGTATTCCATCCCATACGGGTGAGAAACATTCTGATCTGAGCAGGGGTCGTGTTCTGTGCCTCGTCTAGAATGACGACAGCATCACTTAATGTGCGGCCGCGCATGAAGGCCAAGGGTGCTATCTGAATGATGCGCTTCTCCATCATGTCTTGCAACTTGGCAGGGGGTATCATGTCTTCCAACGCATCATACAGGGGTTGGAGATAGGGGTCTATCTTATCCTTCATGTCACCAGGAAGGAACCCCAACTTTTCACCTGCTTCTACAGCTGGACGGCTGAGGATGATTTTCTTGGCCGTCTTCTCTTTTAGGGATTTTACGGCAAGAGCAATGCTGAGATAGGTCTTTCCAGTTCCGGCTGGCCCTTCTGCGAACACCATGTCGCAACGCGAAAACTCATCTACCAATAGTTGTTGATTGGCACTGCGGCTCTTGATGGGACGACCGGAAATGCTGTACACCAATACATCCTTGATACTTTCGGCTTTGGTCTTTCGGCCCTTGATAATATCCAGAATGTCTTCTTCGTTGATTGTATTGTAATTGAGCACATGTTTGCGGATGGATTCAATATGGTCCTCAAACTGGTCAAGTTCTTCCTCTTCACCGAGCACTTTCAGCACGTTGCCCCTGGCTACAATGCGCAACTTAGGATACAACGATTTCACCATTTGAAGATGCACGTTGTTGATACCGTAGAATGCTACGGGGTCGATATCTTCAAGTATAATCAGTTTCTCTGTCAATGGGCAACTCCTAATATTTGCTGCAAAATTAGCAAATAATTACGAATTTTCTACCATTATACGAAAGATTTTGCCGACTTCACCATATTTTAGTCTGTATTGACAAAAAGAAACGTTTTAGTTAGGACTACTACTATATAAATACTTGTTTTTTTAGCAAACAGACGTAAGAATGGATTTTTTTAACTAATTTTGCAGTCTATTGAGATTCTTTTCTCTGTTAATTTGTCATGATTATATCAAAAAATCAATATCTGAGGGCATTTGGAATGGTGGTGTTGACTCTCGCCATGGTGAGGTGCCTTTTCCCTTCTGTTGCAGGTAGTCTTAACACCGAAACTTCGGTTGATTCTGTCTCGAATGTGGACTCCGATTCGTTGGCACAAATAATACCTGCTCAAGACTCTTTAGTTTCAAAAAATCAAACAATTTTGCCAGTTGACGTGAAGCAATATCCGTCTCAAAACACCAAATCTCATCCTGTGATGGGAGTACTGAGTTATACGAAAGCCTTTCCTGACTCCAACGATGTTCAATATATTTCTGCACTGAAGCTGGGGGTTGATGTCGTTGCCGATAGAGAGGAGGCGGAGAACAAGAAAAATGAGTTGGTCTTTGTGGCTGCTTCACCTTATTATCATGTTGACCCGTTGAGGAACAGTATCCCGTATCTTGTTCCTAAAGCCGCCGTGCTGTTGAATGATATAGGACGGAATTTTTTTGACAGTCTATATGTAAAAGGCATACCTCTGCACCAATTCATCGTGACAAGTGTTATGCGTACAAAAAATGATTTGGAGAGATTGAAAACGGTCAACCACAATGCTTCTGAAAACAGTTGCCATCTTCATGGTACTACTTTCGACATAGGATATAACAGGTATAAGACGGTTTATGACCCTGATGGACCGGAGCGTCGGGCGGTGCGTGATGATACTTTGAAATGGGTGTTGAGCGAGGTCCTGCGGGATATGCGTGAGGAAGGACGCTGTTATGTCAAATATGAGATAAAACAAGGATGCTTCCATGTCACTGTGAGGTGACCTGAAAGCATCCTTGCTTTGATATTCCTTTCTAAATATTACATGGAAGGGGAAGATACCAACACTTTTGCACTTGATGCATTGTAGATGCTGGGGATGCTGAACGTGACGCCGTCATAGCTTAATTGACTGCCGCCTGTCACTTTTACTCCCGTATATTTCTTAAAACCATGTGTTGATGTATTGGATGGCGTAGTGGCTTTACCACCTATTCCCATGACGGTGGCTCCATTGGTCAACACATAGGCATCACTTTTGAAGGCTGTTCCATTGTCTTGTGAGGCACATGAAAGGATGTTGCCTCCTGCCAATGTAATGTTTACATCGCTTTTGACAGCATGGGGCTTGGTGTCCAATGCTCCATAGGTGTACACGCCGCCAGTGGTGACTGCTGTAAAATCACCTCCACTGATGGTAACCGCTCCTGTGGCGTTCAATCCTTTCCCTCCTGTGCCGAGGCTGGTGAGTGAGAGGGTTCCACCTGTCATGGTGAAAGTACCGTCGCATTTGGCAGCTGCATTGCTTGATATGTCAGCCTCTGCAGCATCATAAATGGCGTTTCCTGTTGTGGTGGCAGTGACGAATCCTCCTGATACGACCATATCGCTCTCGCATTTCAATGCTTTAGTGGCATTGCCCGAAGTGGTGACGTTAAGTGTACCGCCCGAGAGAATCATCATGCCGTTATTGTCCTTGTCTGTTTTCTTCTTTTCTACGTCTATGCCGTCACCTGAAGCCGTGATGTTGATGGTTCCTCCCTGCATCTCGAAATATTGACTGATATGGAAACCATCATTGATGGAACTTACCACGTTGATGGTTCCGAAACCGGGGTTGAGAAGGGCATATTCGTCACAAGAGAAAGCATGTTTCACTTTGCCTTGCAGATTCAAGGTGCCGGTTCCAGTCCATGAGGAATGGCCGTCCACGTATAATGCGGCTTTGTGTCCGTCACTACCGTTGTCAGCCACATTAGTCAGACCATCAGACAGTTGACTTGTCGTGCCATCCACCAAATGTATTCCAATCTTCTTCCCATCTTGGATGTTGATGGCGGCACTGTCAGGATTGGTCAATGTCAAACCATTGAGAACCATGTTCATTGGATAACTTCCATCCATGTAGAACGAACCATTGGCTGAGGTGCCCGAGAGGGTGTAGGTGACTTCCTGCTCAAGGTTTGCGGCTGCGTCGATGGCTACATGAGCCCCGGTTACTTTTGCAGTGATATAAGGAATCAAGTTCCCAGAGATAACTACCTTGGCTTCATTGTCTGAATAGGATACCCCTATGGTGTTGTCGTCTACGGTACTGTCATCGATGGAGATACTGGAGATTTCTCCAATGGAGAATTGCTTGGTGCCTATTGTCAGATAACTGCCGTCTGTGAAAAGCATTTCGCCTGCCTGAGTAGCTGGTATGGCATAGGTGACGTTGCCCATGTTGACACGCATGGTCTGACTGTTGGCTGGCAACAGGAACAATGCTAAAGCCAAGGTGTATAGGATTTGCCTTTTCATCGAATCACGCTTTTATAGGTCTTTTTGTTGGCTTCTTCCAGAATGTAGATGCCTTTGGGCAACTGCTTGCGTGCATCTTCAGCATCAATGTATGTGCCTACCTTGATTCCTGCTGGTGTATAGGCTGTCACACCTTTGGAACTGCTTAGGTTGACATTGGTTATGGCAGAAACGTCAGAAAAGTACATTCGTGACAAAGTAGTTAATTCTAAAGTGGTGCCGTCACTGGCCTTAAGTGTGGAGCCCTCAAAGGTGAGGGTTAGTCCAACAGCAGTCAAGGTGGTCTTAGTGCCGTCGTTGCTCTCAATAATCAGATACTTATAGTCTGCCGCTTGTGTGGAGAGATAAGTGCATAAAGCAAACAAGAACAGGAAAGCTTTCTTCATGAGTGTATGATAAATATGAAATTTTGGGCAAAATTACAAAAATATCGAATGATACGTGTCTTTTTTCAAGTAAAAAAGACAAAAAAGTTCCAAAAACACAAGGAGAACAAAAAAAAGATGCATGAACGTTGTTTCACAACATCATTCATGCATTGTTTTCCTAACTAACTTATTATCAACTATTCATTACTCATTCTAACTGGATGCAAAAGTACTGCATAAATTTCAAATAACAATAAAAAAGTGAAGAAACGCCTCAAAAAACTACGTAAACGTTTGCGGTGGGTAGGATATTTTTTATTATCTTTGCGATGAAATATGAAACAACACCGTACTTCTTTAAAAGATTTAGCCGATATTCTTGGCGTTTCTATTGCAACTGTCTCAAGAGCTTTAAGAGAAAGCCATGAGGTGGGAGAGGAGATGAGGGCTAAAGTAAAGGCTTTGGCAAAAGAGATGAATTACAGACCCAATCCTTTTGCTCAAAGTCTGAGGAAAGAAGCGCCCAGAATTATTGGTGTGGTAGTCCCCAATTTGGTGACCCATTATTTTGCTGGCGTGCTTGACGGAATAGAGGATTATGCCAGAACGAAAGGATATTCTGTTTTCAGCTCAAATAGTCATGAGGACCATGTCAGAGAGGAACAGGCTGTCGACACTTTTGTCTCCATGCATGTGGAGGGCATCATAGCCTGCCTCGCACAGGATACCGTAGACTATTCTCATTTCCGTGAAATACACGACATGGGCATTCCTCTTGTTTTCTTCGCCAGGACTTGTCTGCCTGAATTGTTCTCACAGGTGGTGGCCAATGGTGAAGAGGCCGCACAACAGGCTACACAGCACATGATAGAGAATGGTTGCCGCAGGATTGCTTTCATTGGTGGTCCCAACCATCTTGATATGGTGAAACGCAGGAAACATGGTTACCTGGAAGCCCTGAGAGAAAATAGAATCCCGATAGACAGGGAATTGGTGGCATGTGGAAAAATTGACTTTTTGCACGCCAGAAATGCCGCTATCAAGTTGCTGGAAAGTCCTAATCCACCTGATGGGATTTTGGCTTTCAATGATATTGTGACTTACGCTGCTTTTGATGCGATTAAGAGCAAAAACATGCGGATACCTGATGATGTGGCTATCATGGGCTTCACGGATGGGGATTCTGCGGCTTTTGTTACTCCTTCCCTTTCTGCCATTATGGACCAGGCGCATGCTCAGGGAATGAAGGCTTGCGAGTTGCTTCTAAGGAATATCAATGGGGACAAGAAAATATATAAAGAGGTGGTGCCCATGATTCTGAAAATTCGCGATAGTAGTGTTAAAATGCCTAATAAAATAAAATAAATCATGAAAAAAAGCTTATTTATGCTGATATCCTTCTTGTTGTTATGTTACACTGAAGGATATGCATCGGATGTCATTAAAAATGAGAATGGCGTGACCATTTGTTTGGATTCTCCCTCAAAAGATGGAGCCAAGTTGGTCAGACTGGAGGTGGTAAATGAAAACATTATCAGGGTGAGAGCCACTTCCGAGTCTTCTTTTCCAGAGAAACAAAGTCTCATGATTGTCAGTCAAAAGAACAAGCCTCAATTCACTGTTACGGATAAAGGAGATGCAGTTTGTGTCAAGACAGCGAATGTACAGGCGGTGGTGGATAAAAACTGCGGTGCAGTCACGTTTTTGGATGCATCTGGAAAAAGATTGCTCAAGGAGGCAAAAAATGGCAAAACTTTCAAGAAATTCCGCGTACCAGAAAGAGAATTGGGCGTGGCGCAACGCACCCTCTCCGAAGAGGAACTCAACGGCTTGACCTGGCATGCTCAGTTCGAACCGCAGGAAGGCCTAAAGGCTGTATACGGCTTGGGCCAGCATCAGGCGGAGGAATTCAATATGCTTGGCAAAAACGAGGAATTGTATCAATATAACACGAAAGTGAGCGTTCCGTTTGTGATGACTAATCTTAACTATGGTCTTTTGTGGGATAGCTACAGTTTGGGCAGATGGGGTAATCCCAATGATTACCTGCAGTTGAACAGAGCTTTCAAATTGTACGATAAGAACGGCAAGGCGGGCCACCTGACGGGTACTTATGTGGATAAGGACGGCAAGAAACTGGTGCGCGACGAGGATTCCATCTATTTTGAGTTCGACTGCCCGTCAACATCCAAGATAGGTAATGCCACCGAGAATGGTGGTATCAAAAACCTTCCTAAAGGATTTAATTTGGATGGTTCTCAGGTGGTGTATGAGGGCTATATAGAGGCCCCACAGTCATTGGACTATCAGTTCATTCTCTATTATGCAGGTTACGTAAGGGTTTATGTCGGTGGTCAGGAAGTGGTGGCTGAAAGATGGCGTACTGCATGGAATCCCAATTCCTGGAAGTTCTCTGCCAAGTTGAGGAAAGGGGAGAAGACACAGCTCCGTATAGAATGGAAACCAGATGGAGGTGTCAGCTATTGTGGATTGAGGGCGGCACCGCCTTTCTGCAAGGATGCTGATAAGGTAATCAGTATCTGGAGCGAGATGAGCCGCGACATGGATTATTATTTCATTGCTGGAAAGAACATGGACGAGGTAATCAGTGGTTACCGCACGCTGACGGGAAAGGCTTCCTTATATCCGAAATGGGTACTCGGCTTCTGGCAAAGTCGTGAACGTTACACCAGTAGTCATGATATAGAGTCAACGTTGGCTGAGTTCAGAAAAAGGCACATTCCTGTTGACAATATCGTGCAGGATTGGAATTACTGGCCATTGCCTGATTGGGGTAGTCACCAATTTGAGACTTCGAGATTCCCCAACCCTCAAGCGATGCTGGACAGCGTGCACCAGATGCATGGCCGCTTCATGATTTCTGTATGGCCGAAATTCTACGACACGGTGGATAACTACAAACAACTCGATAGCAAGGGATGGATTTATAAACAAGCTATCGAGGATGATATTCACGACTGGCTGGGTTATACCGGCTCATTCTATGATGCTTATGATGCTGGAGCAAGAAAACTGTTCTGGAAACAGATGGACGACAATTTGTACAGCAAATATAAGTTTGGTATCGATGCTTGGTGGATGGATGCTTCTGAACCGAATGTCAGGGATTGTACTCCCGTGTGGTACCGTAAAGCGCTCAGCGGACCTACGGCTTTGGGAACATCAACTGAATATTTCAATGCTTATTCCATCGTAAATGCCGATGCCATTTACAACGGACAACGCTCTGTGAATCCCAATCAACGCGTGTTCTTGCTCACTCGTAGCGGATTCGCAGGTGAGCAGAGATTTTCTACGGCTACCTGGTCGGGGGATATTGGAACAAGATGGGAGGATATGCGCTCACAGATGACAGCTGGCTTGAACTATTCAATGAGTGGCTTGCCTTTCTGGGGAATGGATCAGGGTGGCTTCTCAGTGGAGAGCAGATATGTGAAAGCTCAACAGGAATATGATAAGACGGGGGTGGAGAATGCTGACCTTACTGAGTGGCGTGAGTTGCAGACCAGATGGAACCAGTTCGGTTGTTTCATCCCTCTGTATCGTGCTCATGGACAATGGCCACTCCGCGAGGTGTGGAACATCGCACCCGAAGATCATCCTGCCTACAAAACGATTGTTTGGTATGACAAACTGAGATATCATCTCATGCCTTATCTTTATTCTATGGCCGGATGGGTACACTTTGGCGATTACACCATGATGCGTGGTCTGGCTATGGATTTCAATGGGGATGATCAGGTTTATGATATTCCCGACCAATGGATGTTTGGACCTGCCTTCATGGCTTGTCCTGTAGGTTATTATAAAGCCCGCAGCCGCAGTGTCTATTTCCCCAAGCAATGTGGATGGTATGACTTATATACTGGTGAGTATCTGGAGGGTGGACGGCGATTGGTTGTTGACGCTCCCTATGAGAGAATGCCGGTCTTTGTCCGCGAGGGCAGCATCGTTCCCTTCGGACCTGAAATGGAATGGAGTGATGAGAAACCAGCCGAAAGGATTAACCTTTATGTTTATAAAGGAGCTGACGCTTCTTTCCAACTCTATGAGGATGAAGGTACCAACTATAATTATGAAAAAGGTAAATATGCCACCATCGATATCAAATATGATGAGGCGGCTAAGACTTTGACCATAGGAAAGCGTAAAGGTTCGTTCAAGGGAATGCTGAAAAACCGTTCTTTCAATGTCGTTGTTGTCGACAAGGACCATCCTCAACCCTTGAACTTGGAGAATCCGGCAGGTACACTGTTGCAATACAATGGAAATGAAGTGAAAGTCCAACTTTGATGGTATGAGAAATAGAAGATTGTTCTTCCTCTTCGCTCTTCTCGCAGTGGTTGTCTCAACCAGTGCGAGAGAGCGTGAGTGTTTTGATGATGGATGGCTTTTTGTCCTGGCCGATTCTTCTTCCATGGCTCAGGTGGATTACCGTGATTCCAATTGGCGGAAGCTTGATTTGCCTCACGATTGGGCAATCGAGGGCGATTTCTCTCCCTCCAATCCATCGGGTGCTGGCGGTGGTGCCCTGCCAGGCGGCATAGGATGGTATAGAAAGCACTTTCATGTGGGTAATGCTTCCCGCTATTTCATAGAATTCGACGGGGTGTACATGAACTCCACAGTTTATGTCAATGGAAAAAAAGTGGGACACAGGCCCTATGGCTATAGCTCTTTTCATTATGACATCTCTGAATATGTCAACAGAAATGCCGACAATGTGATAGCCGTAAGAGTGGATAATAGCGACCAACCTAATTCCAGATGGTATAGTGGCTGTGGCATTTACCGTCATGTGTGGCTCACCTCTACCTCCGAACTCTGTGTAGCCCCATGGGGCGTGCATGTGGAGACTACGGGAAAGGGTGAAGTGCAAGTTACCACAACGCTATATCAACCGGAAAAGGTGATGAAAGATAAATCACTGAAAGGATTTGTCAGACAATCCGTTGTGGATTCTGAAGGTAAAGTGGTTGCCTCTACAGGATGGACTTCTTCCCTCCTTGCCAAGATGAAAGTCAGGAAACCTCGCCTGTGGTCGGTGGAATCTCCTTGTGTTTATCAGGTAAAGACTGAATTGAGAAATGCCAAGGGGGAGATTGTGGATGTGGTAATGACCACTACAGGATTCAGGTTCTTTAAGTTTGATGCGGAGAAAGGCTTTTCTCTGAATGGGAAATCCATGAAAATCAATGGTGTTTGTGAACACCATGATTTGGGCTGTCTTGGTGCTGCTTTCATAGATGATGCCATGCATCGTAAACTGACCATCCTGAAGGATATGGGAGTGAATGCCATCCGGTGTTCCCACAATCCTCCTGCTCCTGAACTGCTGAATATGTGCGATACCATGGGATTTATCGTCATGGATGAGTCGTTTGATATGTGGAGAAGGAAAAAAACTCAAAACGATTATGCACGGTTCTTTGATGAGTGGCATGAGCGTGATTTGACAGATCTCATTCTCCGCGACCGCAACCACCCGAGTATCTTGATGTGGAGTATCGGCAACGAGGTGCTTGAGCAGTGGTCTTCTGCAGAGGCAGACACGCTCACTCTTGAACAGGCAAACCTGATTCTCAATGCGGGTCACGATGCCTCTACGTTGGCTAAGGAGGGCGAACTTAGTGTCAATTCCCTCTTGACCAGACATTTGGCTGAAATAGTGAGGAAATATGACACTACGCGCCCCATTACCGCTGGTTGCAATGAACCGAATCCAAACAATCACCTCTTCAAAAGTGGTGCGATAGATGTTATCGGATTCAATTATCATCATGAGTGGGTAAAGGATGTTCCAAAGAATTTCCCGGGTAAGCCTTTTATTTTCAGCGAGAGCGTTTCTGCTCTTCAAACGAGAGGCTACTACATGATGCCGAGTGATTCAGTCTATAAGGCTCCTGTCGAATGGTGGTTGCCTTATACTGATCCGTCTTTCAAATGCAGCGCCTATGACAATATGCATGCCTCATGGAGCAGCACGCATGAGGAAACATGGGATGTGGTGAAACACAATGATTTCGTTGGCGGACAGTTCATCTGGACTGGATTCGATTATATCGG
>CACXDY010000006.1 GCA_902766505.1 uncultured Prevotellaceae bacterium | reverse complement strand
GTAAGGCATTTTTCACATTGTAAAAAATTCGGGGGTGTACCACATCGCATACTTTTTCAGAATGCATGGCGGTTTTAATCTTTTTTGGCATAGACGACACTTACATAATGCTCAAAACGACCAAAAAACAGCTATTCCTTGACAAAGTTTAACAATGTATATTTATACAACTGCAATGCGGGTTAACTGTTATTCATCATCTGACAGGATGGTATTGTAGATTCTGTTGATGCAGCCGAACCAGCGCATCCATTGGCGACTGTTCGGGTTGAGTGTTCCTATTCGGGTCATGTACACCCGTTTGTTCACCTCTATCATCAAAGACTTGTAGATGAAACCTGTCTCTGGGGAGAGCGAGTTGGAATAAGGCTTGTTGACGGCCACCTTGTAGTTGCTTTTCTCGAACTGCCGTTTCACCAGGTTGACCAACCACTCATCGTAGGTATCATCGCTATTATGACCGATGCAGATGTCACAGTTGTAGAGTTCGGAAGGGAAAGAATGGCAGTCTATCAGCAGGCTGTCAGGTGTCAGTTGACATCTCACAGCACCCAGATGCTGCCTACGCTGAAGGTATAGGAAGTGCGACTCCTGTGTGGTCAGCAACCCCCTCTTATAGCCGCCGAACTGCCGGTAAAGTATACCCTGCCCCTGGGCTTCCATCGGGTCGTTGTCGAGCCGTTCCGCATCGCAAACGAAACGGGAGTATGGAAATACGACGCTGGTGACATTCTCGTTGGAAGTGGCGAAGAGAAAGTCCGTGTACCAGTCCGTCCATTTGATCACGCAATCGTTGATGAAATAAGGATTGTGCGGCCACTTGCCGTAAGGGCCGAAGATACCGTTCACACTGGCGTGGGGTACGTGGAGCACTATTTTGTTGATGTGTGTCATCAGCTGTGGTTTGGATTCTGATTACAGGTTTTCCTTCTGGTCTTCTGCGTTATTTCTATCTCTCAGTTTTTGGGCATGGCTCTCGATGCGCCAAAACGGAATAGTCTGTTCCGGGAAAGCCTTGAGAATCTCCCCTTCTTTAAATTCGTTAAGTTCTTGTTCCGCTTCTCCGATGTGCTTGGTGATGGCATTGACCAGCCGCTCATAGGTCTGATTGTTGTAATCACCACGCCGAAGTGCCATTTTCAGGTCACGTCTCTGTTGGAGAAGTTGTTCCACTTCTGAAAAGATACGTTTCTCCAAATCCTTGTATCTGTCGTAGAAATGAAGGACGCGCTCATCGTAGAGAACCTTTTCCAACTCCTTATTGCGGTGTTCCAATTCCTCGTTGCGGGTCATCAGACCATGTATCCGTTCGTTGAGAGCGGAAAATTCATGTGCCTGCATCTGCTCGTTGAGGGTGTGCGCATAGTCACGGTCGCCCTCCTCCTCATGGTCGAGGATATCGAGCACCTGTTGGAGCGAGTATGCCTGGTATTTTTGCTTGGCAGACTTGTAGGTATTATTGATGTGGATGAAGGAATCTCTATAGTCCTTAAATGGCCGGAGTTCCACATTCTTGGTTGTGCCATCCTCATGCACCACGTCGCAGATATTGTGGCCGCTCAGGCTGCTTCCCGACAACCTGAATACCAATCCGCGCCTCCCTTTCTTGTCCGTGAACATTGCCCCACCACATGTCTCCCACCACTGTATGTATACGCCCTGCGTGGGGTTTTCAAACCCTGATGTTCCTGATATGGACATGCCGCTTTGGATGGGTACAGGGCACAGGAACATTCTGCAGTCCGTCAGGATACGTTCCTTGTGGGCAATGAAGAAGAAAGCATTTTTGATGAACCGCTCCTTGTCGGCCTCCCGTTCCTTATCGGTTTTGATGGCTTTCTTGGGGGATGGCTGTTGGCCTTTATCCTCGTTTAATGTTGAGTTATTATGTGCCACGTCCGCACGTGGGTAGCAGTCCACTACCCTACCGTCGAGCAAAATGATTTTCCCATCAGGGAACCTGTTCATCATATTATCATTCATATCCTCAAAGATTTACGAAAGATTATCCATATGTGTGTTCAAGAAATGCTCCTCCAAGGTATCTGCTATGTCAGTCTCCTCCCAAGGGAACATACGGAAGATTTTCTTAACTCCGTTGTCGGAATGTCCAAAATGTCCCTGTCTCACCACCTCATAGAAGCGGGGTCTCAGTCCGTCGAACCGTTCGATAATACCCTTTGGTGAAAGGTCTATGTGTTCCTTTATCCATGCTGTGAGGTCTTCCGCGAGATTGGGGCTTGTGTTAGACAACATACCCGCAGACTTGCCGAAGTTTTTGAGTTCGATGTTAATGGCACAAGGTTGTGGCTGCCCGATGATGTACGCCAGTTCTACCTTTGCCGTGTCTGCCAGTCCAGCCGCCACGATGTTCTTCGCCAGGTATCGGCACATGTAAGTTCCACTTCGGTCCACCTTGCTCATGTCCTTCCCTGAGAGGCCGCCACCGCCTACGGGTGCATAACCGCCATATTGGTCCACAACTATCTTTCGGTTCGTCACGCCGCAGTCAGAGATGCTGCCACCGGTGTGCCACTCACCAGCAGGGTTGATGGTGATTTCCGGTCTATCCTCGACAATGTACTGTAGGAACAGATGCTTATCGATGTCCATCCCATTATTTGAGATATAGTCATGGACGGTTTCTCGGCACTCCTCCAATGGGCATTGATGCATGGTGCTCACGAGAATGGAGTCCACATGCCCCCTTCCCTCTTCGTCATACGTCACCACCACCTGTGACTTGATGTCCGGCCCGAATGTGTGGTGCATGTCTTCCGCACACTTGCAAAGTTTTCTTGCGAGATACGCACCAAGCGGCATCAGGTCTTCCGTCTCGTTGGAGGCGAAGCCTACACAAAAGCCCTGGTCACCCGCCCCGATGATGCCGTCGTCCTGGTCCACGCTTCGGCTGATTTCAGGTGATTGTTTCCCGAT
>CACXDY010000005.1 GCA_902766505.1 uncultured Prevotellaceae bacterium | reverse complement strand
GCATCCTGCATGCCGACCATGAGGTGGAGGACACCGGCGACTACCATCCTGCGACCGTGAAAGGCGACTTTGAACTCTCAGGAGTGGACTTCACCTACAGCAACGGCACGCAGGCCCTTTTCGATGTGTCGATGCATATCGAGAGCGGGAAAATCACCGCTCTTGTGGGACTCAGCGGAGCAGGCAAGACCACGATTGTCAATCTGCTCGACAAATTCTACCACCCCGACAAGGGCAGTATCCGTCTGGATGGAGTGGAACTAAGCCAGTGGGACACGCAATGCCTCCGCGACAACGTCGGACTGGTGCTACAAAAGAACCATATTTTCGACGGCACCATCGAGGAGAACATCCGGTATGGCAATCCCCATGCCACCCAGGAGGATGTGGTGAAGGCCGCCAAACAAGCCTATATCTACGACCAGATTATGGCACTGCCCCATGGATTCGAGACACAAGCACTGCAACTCAGCGGCGGACAGCAGCAGCGCATCGCCATCGCCCGTATGTTTATCAAGAATCCCCCCATCATTTTCCTCGACGAGCCGACAGCCAGCCTGGATGCCATAGCCACCGAACAAATCAAGGCGAGCATCGATGCCATCAAGGCCGGGCGCACAGTCATCATCATCTCCCACAACATCGGACAAATCATCGATGCCGACAAGATTTACGTGCTGAAAGAAGGCCACGTCGTTCAGGGAGGTACGCCCAAGGAGGTATACAAGCAAGGCGGTGTCTACAAAGATATTTTCGATGCCAGCGCCCGCAGCATGAACGTGGACAAGATAGCCAGTGCGCTGGAAGGTAAGGATGTCAGCGACCGAGACTGATGAGGTCGAGCATCTTCATCAGACTCTCTTTGGAAGTCCAACTGAAATTGGGGTCGCTCATAGCCGTTTTCATCAGTCTGTAACGCTCCTTCTTGAGCACCCTATACAATTCGCGGTCGTGGGCCTTGACAATCTTCCCGTCGAGCATGAAATAATACTCGCTGACGACAGGATAGACGAAATCCTCCTCGGTATTCATGTCGTTGGTGAAGGAGTCAAGGTGGTCGGTATTGAAGTCGATGTGAGTATAGTTGACATTGTTGCGCAGGTTGCGGTCAAAGGCATCAAGGTCGATGGTCTCGATGCAATACAAACTGTTGCCCTTGATGGAATCCACGAAATAGGCCAGCCGGTTTTCAATATTGATGAAAACCTTCTCTTCGATATCCACCCGCGAGATTAAATCCATCCTCGCCTGTTTTGCCTTCGTGCCCTGATAATAGAGAAGCGAAGCATCCTTGAGGAAGATATTGGCGTTGGGGGTCTTGATGGTGCGGCCGTCCTTCATATGCACCATCGCCGTACTGTTTTTTTGAAACATCGTAGGGACAATGGTCTTTTTCTGGTCTTGGGCATGGATGCCCATGACCACCAGGACGGCCAAGCAAGAAAGCAACAGTCTCAGTCTCATCATTGTCGATTCCATTCTATTGACATCTCATCGTTCTCGTCGTTAACCTGAATATCATAGACTACTTCTATAGAGTCATTGATATGCCCGCGAAGAGTTCCCGCATAATTATCGCCGTTCTCCTTGTTCAAGAAAATCGTGTCGACAACCAGGGTGCGTCCACTGTCAAGTTGTTCGGCAATGACAGATTGTTCAATGATGCTTCTCAATTTATCTACAGAGACGACCTTTTTCTTGGCGCATGCTCCCATCACCATCATCAGTGAGAGGGAAATGATGACTAAAAATGAAAATTTTCTCATGAGAATACAAATAAGGTTTACAGCATGCAAAATTAGAAAATTCGCTCAAAAAACCAAGAGTTTGCCTAAAAAAAGTGAGAAAGATAGAGGGCATGCCTGATTGGCATGCCCTCTAAGACTTTAAGGGCTTTAAGGACTCTAAGGTCTTTAAGGACCTTAAGGACCTTAAAAGGCGCTGATTATTTAAACAGGTGCTGAGCCATCTGATAGAGACTGCGTCGCCAGGTGAGGAACTCATGAGCAGTGCCCTCGGAGACATAGCCGACGGCCTTGATACCTGCTGCATTGAGGTCATCCACCGACTTTCTGATGGCATCAGGCATCTCCTTGCTTCCGCAACTCTCGAAAATCAGTTTCACCTGTTTCTTGTCCTTGATGTCCTCCGGTGCATATTGGCCTCCGCTGAGCAGACCATAATAATTAAAGGTATTGGTGCGGCGCAAAGTGATGAGTTTGGTTTCCACGCCACCCATCGACAGACCGGCCAAAGCCCTGTTTTCCTTGTTGGCCAATGTCTTGAAATTGGCGTCGATATACGGAATCAACTCATCCACAAGGACGGTCTCAAACTCCTCGGCGGTGAACTCCTGAATATGTCCGAACTTGATGTCGTTGGTCATGCCATAGGTCATCACGATGATGAAGGGTTTGATTTTTCCATCAGCGATGAGGTTATCCATGATGAGGTTGGCATGTCCCTGGTTCGACCATGCTGTCTCGTCCTCGCCCCAGCCATGCTGCAGATAGAGCACGGGGAAACGTTCCTTCTTGTTCTTGCCGTATGACGGTGGCGTATACACGAAAGCGCGGCGCACGCTGTTGGTGCTTTTCGAGGGGAAGAGGACCTGCTGCACCAATCCGTGAGGCACATCCTGGCGGAGAGCATAGAAATCCTTGTCGTGTGCAGGAATCTCAATGCCGCTCTCCCACCGGCAGGACCCGAAATAGTTGTTGGTGCCGGGGTCATTGACCACACCGCCATCCACAGTCAGATGATAGTAATGGAATCCCTCGTCCATCGGACCTTCGGTCGTTCCTACCCAGTCGCCGTCAGCCGTCTTGCGCAGTTTTGTTCCGCCACGGCCACCCAATCCAAGGCTCACCACGACAGACTGTGCCTCGGGGAAATGAACCTTGAAGCGGGCATAACCCTCAGAGTTGACCATCGGATACTCCTGTCCGGGCTGATTGAGTTCGGAAGGCACGAAATCCTCCTTGGCCTTGACAGGGGCGGGCATACCAGCCTCCTTCAAGAAGAAGTCGGTCATCTGCTCAAAAGTATTTTCATTGAAGGTGACGGGACCATGCTGCCCGTTGGGCACACTGACGAAATTCTCCAGACGTCCTACCTTCTTCAAAGCCTCGGAGAAGTTGACTCCCTGGCAGTGAGGCACCACATTGTCAGCCTGGCCGTGGAAGACCAGGAAGCGGGGGCAAGCGGCCGTCACGTAGGTGATGGGGCTGATGAGTGAAATCATATCAGGATTCTTGGCCGGTGCGCCTCCTATCAGGGCAGCCTCCGGTGATTTCTCATCATTGTAGGTCTCGCAATTGTTCATGTGAGCCATATCGACAGGACCAAACCAGTCGACCACGGCATCCACCTTGCTGCTTTGGTCGAGATTGCCGCCGACATTTCCCTCGATATCCACCGTCACTTTACCTGAAGTCCTGGTTTTCATACCATTGGTGACACCAGCCAATGAGGAGAGATGGCCACCCGATGAAAAGCCTGTGATACCGATAAACGACGTGTCGAGTTGGTATTTGTCAGCATTGGCGCGCAGGAAACGGATGGCGCCCTTGACATCATTAATCTGAGCGGGGAACTTGGCGTCTCCACTGGAGCGGTGGTTGATGCACACCACAGCAAAGCCGGCATCGGTCAGGGGTTTCCCGAGAGAGACGTAAGTCATGGCTTTCATGTTGTTGGAGAACCAAGCACTGCCGTAGATGGCTACCACGACCTTGTATTTGTCCTGTCCTGTCTGGGGCAGGAAAATATCCATGCGGTGGGCTTCCAAATCATCACCGGCATAATTGACATCTTTGAATTGTGGATTGACTTCCGGCATTTTGAAACCGCCGAAACCTCCGGGCTGTGCTTGTGAGAACAGTGCGCACAGCAGCACTGTCATAGTCAGGAAAATTCTTTTCATATAGTTAATCAAGTTGATAATGAGTCGATTCAGTTTTTGTAGTTGCAAAAGTAACACTAAATCTGAACATCTTGCTTGCATGGAGTAACTAAAACCTTTCATGAAGTGTCTTGTGACTGCTATGCTTTTTGGTTGTCGCCTGTTTTGCTGGGATTTTATCGTGAGACGGCTTTCCTCTAAGTGTTGGCAGTGCTCATCATCATGAAGAAAACGTTCCAATTCCGGCGGCTGTCAAAGTAAGACCGCTGGAATTGGAACGTTTCTTCAGAGGTGAAACAAGGTTTATCTCACCACCACCTTGCTCATGGTGACAGAACCATCGGCATGGGTCTTGCGTACAAGGTTGACACCTTTCCTCATGCTACCGATCTGTTCTCCCGATGTGGTGAAGATTTCGATGCGCACCACTTGACTCTCGGTGCTCACTTTGTTGACATCAGAGGTTCCAAGGACCAGTTTCAAGTTAGAAAGGCGGAAGAGGTCCTCACCCTTCGGTGCACTGAGCATTTTCTCATACTCAAAACGGGCTTTGTGGCGACCGGAGGCAAAGACAAGTTCGCTGGGTTCGAAAGCAGTGGAACTGGCGGGGTCATTTCCGCAGAACTCACGCACCACGGTGTCGTCGAGTTTGATGCGGGTACCATCGTTGAAAGATTTATTTCCCATGAAGTTGAACCAGTCTTCCGAACTGTTTACTCCAGTCCATGACAGGGTTCCCTCCATGCCCTCGGGCACAACGAAGTCGGCCTCCAGCCATGACACGATTTTCCCATTTGAGCAATCCATATATGAAGTTGAACTGTAGGCATAATCAGACTCTTGCTTGAACGGATAAGTAAAGTCAGTGTTGAAGGAGAAGTCACCTTCTACCACTATAGGTGTATAGTCGTAGGGCAGTTTCTCGCATGAAGCTGCGCAGTTTACCGTGAAGTCACCCGCCGTCGTGGAGATGGTAACATTTCCGTTGAATTCGCCTGTTTCAGCCGATTCAAAGGTCAGAATCACTTCACCTTTATTCGTAAAGGGTATCGCCTCGGCTGTTACCACGCCGGCAAATGGACCGTCTGTGCTCACAGCGGTCACTTGAAGAGGCTCAGTTCCGACATTGAGAAGAGTGACAGAAGCATGATCCTGCGACGGCAATTTGTCCAGGTAGTGGCGTCCGAAGTCAAGGGTGGGAGTCAGCAGCATGGCTGAGTTGGCCTCAGCATCCTGAAGTTCGAAACTCAGGTCATAGACATAGGTTCTGAACGGGTCGCTGCAGTAGCCATAGAGATAGGAGTTCATGTTTATCATGTTGGAGAACGTAATCTCATGATTACCTTCGCCCAGTACAATGACATCGTCAATAGGGAGGCGGAGGAATCCCTCGCCCTGATGCTCATAGACATTGTTAACGATTTGGACACCGTCTAATTGTACATAGCAACCGCCATTGGGATGCTGGCACTCAGACATACCTTTCCAAGAGAACACACCAACTTTTCCTGCGGGCACCTTTACATTGGCCACGAGCGAAGATTTCCCGCCGTTTTCCATCTCGTTGGTGGAGACGGCTACAGGGAACTCTGCGATGTTGTTGGATAGAACAAAAGGCAGGTCGTCGGTGAAAGAAAATGCGATGTCACCTTTTTTTACAATGGTTGAGAAATCAGGTGCTTCGCCCACCACTACGGTCATTTTCACTACGGCTGTAGACCCATTTTCAGCGGTGAATGTAAACTCATACTCATGGGTGCCGGCTTCAGAGGGATATAGGTAGACGAGGATTTCCTCTGTATTTCCTCCTTCAACAAATTCGTTGGGATAGAGCAAATCTACGTCATTACGGTTTTGGGTGCAAGTGAACCATGTCTCCTGGTATCCGATGTTGGTCAGTTTAATCTTGGTTTTTATGGTTGCGCCTACTGTGACGGCTGGACCGGCGAGGACAATCTGCTCAGGTGAGGCAATCAGGTGTGGCGCATCAGTGCGTCGGTCGTATCTTGCGGTCTTGTAGAAATTGAGGAAACCTTGGTTCCGGTTATCGCCTACAGTAAAACCATAGCATCCGTAACCAGTTCTGGGGGTCAGCGTCATGAAGTCTTCGCTCACATCAAATACCAGTTTGTCGACTGTTTCCAGCACATATTGTCCTGTCTCGTCAGGCTCTTCTGAGAAATCTCCTGCAAAAACGGCCAGGTAGATGGGTGAACCGTAATAAAGCATCGTGCCCAAAACACAGAAGTCGTCCATGCCTTTGCCATGCTCATATTCGGGCGTGGAGATGGTGATGGTCTTGGCCTCCGCATCATATTGACCTTTAATCTCGTTTTTCGTTGTCAGTTGGAAGTTACCCATGTCGATGATGCCGTCGAATGTCACTTCATTGCCGTTGAAGGTAAGGGTGGCCTGGGTCGAAGCGGGTGTGAGGGAATTCACGTCGAACCACCCATACTCATCCCAATAAGCCATGGCGCTGACCCAAAAGTCCATGTTGCCCTCCATTTTGGGAAGACGCTGCACTTGTACGGTGTGTCGCTCTGTTTCTGCTTTCATCACTTTGCCGGAGAGCAGGTGGCTTTGTGCATTGCACATCTGTCCTACGGTGAAAAGGACAATCAAGGTAAATAGTTTTTTCATATGCAAGAAGTTTTGATTGATATTGTTTTTCTATCTGCAAAGATAGGGAAAAACGACCTAGAGTCATCTTTTTCATGACTCTGGGTTGTTCAAGATTATAAAAATGGACGAAAACAGGACTATTTAGCGCTGTTTTCCTTGGCCAGACGTTGGTACTCGGAAGGGGTGAGTCCTGTGTATTTCTTGAAAGCCTGAATAAACGAGGTACGCGATTTGAACCCGACCCCATTGGCTATTCCCTCAATGGTGAGATGGCCGAAACGCTTGAGGTCGTTCATCCGTTTGCAGGCTTCCTGAATACGGTATTCATTGAGCAGGGCATTGAAATTGGTGCCGTAGTGTTCGTTGATAACAAGAGACACATTGTTGTATTTCTCACCTACAAGCGCGGCCAGACGTTGAGCGGTGAAGTCGCTTGAGAAAATCTCATCTGAGGTCTCCATAATACTGACGATGTCGGACAGTATCTTTTTCTTGGATTCCTCATCGAGCGAAGAACTCTGATACTTGGGTTTTGGTGTGTTCTGCATTTCCACAAGACGCTCAAGTTCATGCCGGCGTTCTCTTTCTTCTTCCTCCTTCTTGAGCATCTCTACATTCTTGAGATAAAGTGACTCGTTGCGTTGGCGCAGCAACCGGTTCTTGCGCCACACGATGAGCATGGAGAGTAGAATGATGAGTGTGATGGCCACAATGGCAGCGATGACCATGTTCTGAACCCGGCGCTGATGCTCCATATTCTGAATCTGCTTGTCTACCTTCTTCATCTCGCCGAGGAAGCGAAGTTCTCCCACACTGGCCACCTGATGGTAGTTGAGCAGCGAGTCCTTGAGCCGGAAATATAGGTTGCGGTATTCTTCGGCTTGCTGCTTATGATTCAGTTTGTCGTGGTAATCGGCCATGAGGTGATATAGTTCGAGCCGGGCATCCTTCATGTCGAGCACATTGACCAGGCTGTCACTCTTGGAGAGTATCTTCAGCGCTTTTGCAAAGTCGCCTTTGGCTGCATACACCCTGGAGAGGTTGGCATAGATGACATAAGAATAGCGTATGTTGCCGATGTTGTCAGTAAGAAGGTCCTTTTGACGCATAAACGACGTTTCAGCCTTGTCGAATTGTCCTTTCTCAAGCGCGGAAAAGCCTTCAAACATCAACAGATTATACGAATCGTTAGATTTGGGAGAAGGAAGAGACCGGTAATTTTCCAGTTCTTTGTTGATGGCTGACAGTTGCTTCAAAGAATGAGCCACGGTAATCATGTTGGATATGGCCATGCGCCATGATGCAGAATCGTTTTCCGTCCTCGACTGCCAATAGGAGCGTTTGTAGTAGTCAAGGGCCAGCGAGTCGGGTTTCAGGTCGCCGCTTTGCTCTGAAATAGTCTGATACATACATCCGAAGTTGAGCAGCACACGCCCCATCCCTCTTTCCATGCCTTCGGCCAGTTCCTGGGCATGTGACAGATTCTCGTAGGCTTGTGAATAGTCGAAATAGCAGAAAAAGTAGACATACCAGCGGCCAATGTATGCATGCATGAGCAGGTGTTTATCCTTCTCTGTCATATTGCGTTTGTTCCTTCCCGTCACAATGGTGAAACAAACCAGCGCACTGTCTGGTTTCCCGTCCAACTCGGCGTATTTTGTACCCATCTTGATCAGTTCGTCCGAGGGCACATGGAGCCATTTGCTGTAATAGTCGGGCTGCTTCTCAGCCTTGATAGTGAGGCATTGAAACAGGAACAGACAGAGAAACAGGCATATAAGGAGTCTTTTTCCAGATATCATTTCACAAAAGAGCGAGTCCCCAGCAGACAGGCGTCATCTGTTAGGACCATTTTTTTATTGTTTGCATGCAAAATTATAAAAAAAGAGTCATAAAATGGTGTTTTGGATGGAATAAACACAAAAAGAGAGTGTGCCATTCAATTTTGGCACACCCTCCCGTTTTGAATGGTTTTAGATGAGATATTATTTTTGCTGTTCCCGCATGTATTCACGGGGAGACATTCCGTATACACTCTTGAACATGGTGGAGAAGGAGGCGGCATTTGAGAATCCGCAGGCATAGACCACCTCCGCGATATTCATCTTCTGGTTTGCCAGAAGGTTGGCCGCCTGTTTCAGTCGGAGGCTTCTGATGAAATCATGAGGAGTGTGTCCGGTGAGTTCTTTCATCTTACGGTGTAGATGTACCCTACTGATACCCACTTCAGAGGCAATCATGTCGACACTCAGGTCGGAGTTGCTCAGATGCTGGTTGATGGTGGCAAGTACCTTCTCGAGCAGTTTCTCGTCAGGAGATTTCATCTTCACCTCATCCACCTTCTGCTCAATCTGTTCTGTACGCCCATACTTCTGCCGCATGAGACGGTGAGTACCAATCAAGTTCACCATTGTACGCCGCAGGATATCCAGGTTGAAAGGTTTCTCCATATAGGCATCCGCACCGGCTTCCAATCCCTCGAGTTTATCCTCATCACGGTTCTTGGCAGTAAGCAAAATGACAGGAATATGGTTGGTCGACGGGTTGCCCTTCAATTTGGCACACAGTGCGTTGCCATCCATCTCAGGCATCATGATATCCGAAATCACGAGGTCGGGCATGGTGCGATAGATTTCGGTCAAGGCCTCACGACCATTCTCGCAGGTAATGACATGATATTCCTTGGCCAGTTCCATCGACAGATAGTCGCGGATTTCATCATCATCCTCGACAACGACGATGCTGATGGGGCCGGACAGTTTCTTTTCGTCGGCCACTTCTTCCACCGCGAGGGGTTCGCTTACCTCGTTAAGTTGGTCTATCAGGCTGTCACTCTTCACCTCCTCGGGCTCAACCATCTCCTCTGGTTTGAGGTGTGTATTGCCCAACGGGATGCTGATGACGAACTCACATCCTTTGTCGAGATTATGGGCAGTGATAGCACCATAATGGAGTTCCACCAATGAGCGTGTGAGGTCGAGACCGATACCCGTTCCAACATTCCGGTCATTTGCTTCTGAAGGCATCTGGTAGAAGCGCTCAAAAATCTTATCGAGTTTGTCCTCAGGAATTTTCTCTCCGTTGTCGTTGATGGAAATAACAGCATGTCCCTGTTGGCTCTCTTCTCCATCGGGTTTTCCATCATGAGAGACACGAATATTAATCTCGCCACCAGTGGGTGTGAACTTAAAGGCATTCGACAACACGTTGACAATCACCTTATCAAACTGCTTTCTGTCAATCCAAACCGGCAGATTCTCTGTATCATGAGCAAAATTGAGGGTGATTTGTTTTGCCTGAGCTTGTTGTTTGAACAGGTTATAGATATCCTTGACGAATCCGACGAGGTCGGTTTCCGACATACGCATCTGCATCTGTCCTTTGTCGATTTTCCGCAAGTCCATCATCTGGTTGATGAGGCTCAGGATACGTTCGGCATTTCGTCCCATGGTCTCATAGGTGCTGCGCAGCTGAGGATCTTTCTCTTTCTTGATGAGCGAGAGCAACGGTGTGACAATCAGCGTCATAGGAGTTCTAATCTCATGGCTGATATTGATGAAGAACTTGAGTTTGGCATCCGCCATTTCTTCAGCATGGATATGCTCCTGCAGTTGCATACGGTCCTTTTCCTTACGCCTGCGGTAGTTGATATAGAACCAAAGCAATGCACCGAAGATGAGCAGATAGATGATGGTCGCCCAGATGGACCGGTACCAGGGTTGGTGCACTACCACCGTGAACTCACGCACGGGGGTGAAAAGTTGGTTGCGCTCGGCCTTCACCCTGAAATGATATTTACCGGGAGCCAGATGTGAGAAAGTGATTTCGTTGTTACCCGGCTGCAAGCGGACAAACGGTTCTCCATTGATGCTGTAGTGGTATGCGATATGCTCAGGGTTGTCATAAGTAAGGGTGGACAACTGCAAAGCAAAAGAGTTGTCGTGGTATCCGAGGTCGAAACGGTCGCAGGCAATGACTGTTGTATCGCAGACCTGTCGTCCTCCAGACTTGGTGGAAGTATTGACCGACTCGCCATTGATGGTCAAATCAGTGAGCACAATTTTGGCATCCCATTCTCTTGGCGAGATATCTTCAGGTTTGAACCAAGTGACACCTCCCACACCACCGAAAAGCATGGTACCTTTAGCCGAAGTAGTGGAAGCGCCATCACTGAATTCGTTCGACTGCAATCCGTTGTCTGCGAAATAGTTATGGGTGATGGATGTCTTCGGATCAAAACAACACAGACCGTGGTCGGTAGAAATCCAAAGGCGGCCCACATTATCCTGTTCGATGGAAGCGATGCCGTTGTCAGCCAATCCGTTGTCGACCGTGTATTCCTGGAGTTTTTTCTGTTTCAGGTCATAACTGCACAGACCGTCGTTGGTGCCTATCCACAATTTTCCCGAATACTCCTTGGCTATGCGGGTGGGAACTCCGTAGTTGAGACAATTCTTCCCGAAGAAAGAAGTCCAACTGTTCTTGGTGATGTCGTAGCAGCAAACACCTATGGTCGTAGCCAGATAGACGCGTTTCTCGTCGGGAGAAACCGACATTTTCGAGATATAATCATTGGGGATACTGTTCAGGCTTCTGTTGTTCTCCACATCACCCTTTGCGGTGAAAGCCTTGAACTGCAAGTCGTTGAGATTGATTCTCAGCAGTCCCTGTCCCATGGTGGCCACCCACATCACATCATTTGAAGTGCCCTGCATTCCAAATGCGCTGGTATTTTGATAAGCCGCATCAGGGAATTTCCGGTATTGCATGCTGGCGGGGTTGATATATCCGAAACCCTCATTGTAGGAACCCAGCCAGATGTTGCCCCGGCAATCCTCAGCCAGCGTCATGATACTGCCCGGGAAACCTTCCTTGAAATGCTTGATTAACCGGTCGGCAGAATCAAAGACGTAAAGTCCGTCCTTATCCGTTCCCACCCATGTCCGGCTTTTGCTGTCAATCAGCGTACTGATGACACAAGCCGACCCGATGACATTGAGAGAACCGAGTTTATAACCCATGTATTGGAAATCCACCACCTCACCAGGTTGCATGAAGATACCTTTTTGCAACAGTCCCAGCCAGATGTTCCCGCTGCCATCCTCGACAATGGAATACACTTTTCCCAGTTTCAGGTCCACATCCCGGCTGAAATAAGGATTATCCGTGAGCATTCCCGTCTTAGGGTCATAGACAGCCAGTCCGAGGCCATCATATCCAATCATCAATTTTCCGTCGCGTCGGCAGAACAAAGCAGAGACAGATTTTCCCGCCGTGACTTCCACATGACTGAATTGCTTGCTGCCCGGTGTTTTCACGAAAACGCCATTGTTGGAGAAACCGAGATAGACATTTCCCCTCTTATCCTCGCAGATACTCTTGATGATAGTTCCTGCGGGCATATCCTTGAAATAGGTTCTCACCTGTTTTCCATCATATTCCAACACACCCTTGTTGCTGGTGGCCAACCAAAGGTTCCCCTTCTTGTCCTCCATCATACAATCGACGGTATGGATATCCTTGAAGGTGCTGTTCAACTGTTTGGCATGTGATCGGTCCTCCAACTTCAACAAACCATAGCCCGATGTTCCTACCAGGATGTCACCGTTGGCCCGCTGGATGATGCTGGTCACATAACAGTTGACCACTTTCCCCGAGAGGCTTTTCACCTCGACATCGCGGAACTGGACGCCATCATAGGTTTGGAGCGCACCATACATGCCCAGGTAGAAGAGGCCTGTCTTATCCTGCATCATGCAGTTGACATAGTTGCTGGCCATGCCATTATCGCCCTTGATACCTTTTTTATAAAGATGAAACTTGTAGCCGTCATACCGATTGAGTCCATTTCGAGTCACCACCCATATAAACCCATCGCGGTCGAGATAGACCTGATTGGTAAAACTACTCGATAATTGTTTGTCGGCATCAAACAATTTTCCCACCTGCGCAGACGCGCCTTGAGAAAAAAAGAGCAGTAAAAAAGTAAAAACGAATAGTTTGAACCGGTATTTCATGAATAAAATTATTTCCAAGATGTAACAAATCTTTGCAAAGTTAGTACATTAAACCGAATAAGCAAATTTTTTGGTACAATTTATAAACATTATGATACGTAATTTGTTGCATTTGTACCCACTTTTATATTACATTTGCATCGAAATTTTGAATGTTTTAGCAGATTTACTGTACTTTGGTATATTTATTTTAGGTTATTAGGTGATTCTTTATTAGTGGAGGGCTGACGGGATGTCAGCCTTTCTTTTTTTATCCCCCAATGAAGAGGTGAGTGGTTCTAAAGACTGACCATTTTTGTTTTTATTCAATTCACCCCCTAAAAAAACACCTCTGAGACAATACCAAACTCCTCCTTATTATTCTGACACATCTCATAAAGACTTAGTAACTTCGTTACTATGCGTTCAAATAAATAATCATTACTTTTGCAACACAAACAACCGAAAAGCTACTGGAACATGAAAAGACTGGCAACTTTAGCCCTTTGGGTTCTGATGACCCTCACAGCAAGTGCCCAACTCTCCCCTCTTCACGTTGAAGGTCGATACATCAAAGATGAAGCAGGAAATATCGTCAACCTTCACGGATTTGCACAAACCTACAGTCCTTGGTTCAATGAGCGCGGAACCAAATGGAACAACTATGACGTGAACGGCTGTCTCAACTACAACAAGGGAATTATCGACAAGATACTCCAGGCCGGATGGCAGATGGATTTCGTGCGCATGCACATGGACCCCTACTGGAGCAACACGCCAGGCAAACAGGTCACCGGCGAGAACGACATCTCCGCTTTCTCGATGCAGCGGTTCAAAAAGTACTTGGACGAAGTATTCATTCCCATGGCCGAATATGCCATCGGCAAAGGCCTGTATGTGGTGATGCGCCCTCCCGGCGTATGTCCGGAAACCATCTCAGTAGGAGGCCCCTATTTCAACTACCTGATGCAGGTGTGGGACTATGTGAGCCAGCATCAGAAGTTGCGCGACAATCCAGGCATCTTGTTTGAACTGGCCAACGAACCTGTAGGCATTGTCGACAGCAACGGCCAGACAGCAGGCACAGAGGAACTTGCGCGGTTCATGCAACCCATTGTCGACAAGATGAGGGAGCATTGTCAAAACATTCTGTTGATACCGGGACTGGGTTGGCAGTCGCAATATGCCGGTTTTGTAGACAACCCCATTGAGGGAGAAAATATCGGCTATGCCGTGCACTGCTATCCCGGATGGTACAACGGAGGGCATGGCGATGACAATGTGATAGTCAATTATGAGGATTTCCATAAGGGATGGGAAGAGCAGATTACTCCCGCCTCGAACATGGCACCCATCATTGTGACCGAGATGGACTGGGCACCCAATAAATACAATTCCTCATGGGGAAGGTCGTTTACGGGTGTTGCCGGAGGAGAGGGCTTCGGAGCCAATTTCCGCAAACTCGCAGATGAATGCGGCAATATAGGTTGGCTGCTGTTCACCTCGCCGGAACTGCTGGCCCAATTCAAGGACGAGGCCCCCAGCGACGGCAATTACACCTTCCTGACCGACCCGGAGGCCTGTCCCTGGGCTTGCTACCACTGGTTTAAGGAATATGCCGCCCAACGTCAGTCGGAGGAATACCACACCCTCACCTCCGTGACATGCCCCACCACCACCTTCACCCTGCTGCCCAGAACGACCAAGGCGCTCCATCTCACCGCCACCTTCGCCGACGGGCATGAAATCAACGTGGCAGGCGATGCTGAATACACCGTGAGCAATGAGCATGTGGCCACCATCCGCGGCGGCAACCTCCTTGCCCTGCAAGATGGAGAGACAGACATCAGCGCCAAGTACACCGACCCTCAGGGAACCATCCATACCTTCCTGTTGACGGTGAAAGTCACCATGTTCCCACTAACCGCCGACGTCTTCAATCCGAGTATCTGGGAACAGGGCACCTTCGATGAGAGCACGGGCACCCTCCGCACCGGAACCTATGGATTT
>CACXDY010000004.1 GCA_902766505.1 uncultured Prevotellaceae bacterium | reverse complement strand
GAACGTAATTACGAAAACAGTATCATTGCCTGATGGAAGAACCATCAGCATTGAGACCGGGAAAGTGGCAAAGCAGGCCGACGGCAGTGTTACCCTCCGTATGGGCAACACCGTACTGCTCGCTACTGTTTGTGCCGCAAAAGATGCAGTTCCCGGAACAGATTTTATGCCTTTACAGGTCGACTACAAAGAGTTGTATGCCTCAGCAGGCCGTTTCCCCGGCGGTTTCACCCGTCGTGAGGGCAAGCCAGGCGACAACGAGATTCTTACCTCACGCCTGGTGGACCGCGTGCTCCGCCCCCTCTTCCCGTCAAATTATCATGCAGAGGTTTACGTGAATGTCCTCTTGCTTTCTGCCGACGGAGTCGACCAGCCTGATGCATTGGCCGGTTTTGCCGCTTCTGCAGCTCTGGCCTGCTCAGATATTCCTTTTGAATGTCCTATTTCTGAGGTCCGCGTTGCCCGCATCGGTGGACAATACGTGATTGACCCCACATTTGAGCAAATGAAAGAAGCCGACATGGATATCATGGTCGGTGCTTCCGCCGAGAACATCATGATGGTGGAAGGTGAAATGGATGAGGTGAGCGAGCAAGACCTCCTGGGCGCACTGAAAGCTGCCATGGAAGCCATCCGCCCGATGTGCGAGTTGCAGAGCGAGCTTTCCAAAGAATTGGGTAAGGACGTGAAGCGCGAGTACAACCACGAGGTGAACGACGATGCTTTGCGCGAGTTGATGAACAAGCAGCTCTACCAGCCAGCCTATGATGTCACAAAGCAGGCTCTGGAGAAGCATGAGCGTGCAGAGGCTTTCGAGAAAATATTGGCCGATTTCAAGGAGACCTATTTCGCCGAGAACCCCATTGCCGATGACGCTGAGCTTGGCCGCGAGGATATCGAAGCCATGATGGACCGTTACTACCACGATGTGATGCGCGATGCCATGCGCCGCTGCATCCTCGATGAGGGTATCCGTCTTGACGGCCGCAAGACCACCGATATCCGCCCCATCTGGTGCGAGGTATCTCCACTGCCCATGCCTCATGGAAGCAGCATCTTCACCCGTGGTGAAACACAGTCGCTCACTACCTGTACGTTGGGTACGAAACTCGACGAGAAATTGGTAGACGACGTGCTCGACCGCAGCTATATGCGCTTCCTGCTCCACTATAATTTCCCACCATTCTGTACTGGCGAGGCCAAGGCACAGCGCTCCGTTGGCCGCCGTGAGATTGGTCATGGCCACCTTGCTTGGCGTGCCCTCAAGGGTCAAATCCCCGAGGACTTCCCCTACACCGTACGTATCGTGAGTGAGATTCTTGAGAGCAATGGTTCTTCATCAATGGCCACCGTATGTGCCGGCACCCTGGCACTGATGGACGCTGGTGTCCCGATGAAGAAACCGGTGAGCGGTATCGCCATGGGATTGATCAAGAACCCGGGAGAAGACAAATATGCCGTGCTCAGCGACATCCTTGGCGACGAGGACCACTTGGGCGACATGGACTTCAAGACCACTGGTACCAAAGACGGACTGACAGCCACCCAGATGGATATCAAGTGCGACGGTCTGAGCTTCGACATTTTGGAGAAGGCTCTCATGCAGGCCAAGGCTGGCCGTGAGCACATCCTCGGCAAACTGACAGAGACTATTGCTGAGCCACGTCCCGAGCTCAAGCCTCATGTACCCCGCATTGTTGCCTTCGACATACCGAAAGAGTTCATCGGCGCTGTCATTGGCCCGGGCGGAAAGATTATCCAGCAGATGCAGGAGGACACCGGTGCCACCATCACCATCGACGAGACCGACGGTGTGGGCAAGGTACAGGTCAGCGCTCCCGACAAGGAGAGCATCGACGCTGCCATTGCCAAGATTAAAGCCATTGTGGCTATCCCCGAAGTGGGTGAGGTCTACGAGGGTACCGTGCGTTCCATCATGCCTTACGGCTGTTTCGTTGAAATCATGCCTGGCAAGGATGGTTTGCTCCATATCTCTGAGATAGAGTGGAAACGTCTGGAGACCGTTGAGGATGCCGGCATCAAGGAAGGCGACAAGATTAAGGTAAAACTCATGGAGATTGATCCCAAGACG
>CACXDY010000003.1 GCA_902766505.1 uncultured Prevotellaceae bacterium | reverse complement strand
TCCTTCGGCTACATGCATGGTGAGAAGGGATTCCAGCGCTACTACGCTTTCCTCTCGCTCTTCACCATGTCGATGCTCGGACTGGTGGTGGCCACCAATATCTTCCAGATGTATCTGTTCTGGGAGTTGGTGGGTGTGAGTTCTTACCTGCTGATTGGATTCTACTATCAGTTGCATGCCGCTGTGGCTGCCTCGAAGAAGGCGTTCATCGTCACCCGCTTCGCTGATATGTTCTTCCTCATCGGTATCCTCATCTTCGGCTACTACACCGGTTCCTTCAGTTTCTCGTTCATCGACAATGTCCAGATGGGCGCAGGCACCACACCGTTCATCCAGGGCGATGCAGCCCGCGCAGTGAGTGCCGGCGGCTTCATCCTGCCCACCGCCCTGGTGCTGATGTTCATCGGTGGCGCCGGCAAGAGTGCCATGTTCCCGTTGCACATCTGGCTGCCCGATGCCATGGAGGGTCCTACGCCTGTGTCTGCACTCATCCACGCTGCCACCATGGTGGTTGCCGGTGTGTTCCAGCTCGCCCGTATGTTCCCGCTCTGGATTCAGTATGCACCTCAGGCCATGAGTATCGTGGTGTGGGTCGGTGTCTTCACCGCCTTCTACGCTGCTGCCGTTGCCTGTGCACAGACGGATATCAAGCGTGTGCTCGCTTTCTCCACCATCTCTCAGATTGCGTTCATGATGGTGGCCATCGGTGTGTGTCTGCCTGGTCATGAGGGAGTCTTCGACAACCACACCCAGTTGGGCTATATGGCCGGTATGTTCCACCTCTTCACCCACGCCATGTTCAAGGCTTGTCTGTTCCTCTGCGCAGGATGTATCATCCATGCTGTGCATTCCAACGAGATGGCCCTCATGGGTGGTCTGCGCAAGTACATGCCCGTCACTCATATCACCTTCCTCATCAGCTGTCTGGCCATCGCCGGTATCCCATTCTTCTCGGGATTCTGTTCCAAGGATGAGATTATCACGGCCTGCTTCGAGTACAGTCCTGTGGTAGGTTGGATTATGACAGGCATTGCCGCCATGACCGCCTTCTACATGTTCCGTCTCTACTACGGCATCTTCTGGGGAACGGAGAACAAAGAGGCTCACGAGCACCACACTCCGCATGAGGCACCGCTGACCATGACCATCCCGCTCATCGTCCTTTGCGTCATCACCCTTGGTGTGGGTATCTACTCCACCATCGCCGGTTTCGCAGGATGGGGTGGCAACTTCGGCAGTTTCGTTTCTGCTACCGGCACCGACTACACCATCCACTTCGATACCCAAATAGCCGTCACCTCTACGGTCATCGCTATCCTGAGCATCGCACTGGCCACCTATATTTATAAAGGTGAGAAACAGCCTGTGGCCGACAAACTCTATGCTGCCATGCCGAAACTGCATCGCGCAGCCTACAAGCGCTTCTATATGGATGATGTGTGGCTCTTCGTCACCCATAAGATTATCTTCAACCTCGTGTCAAAACCCATCGCATGGTTCGACCGTCACGTCATCGACGGCACCTTCAACTTCATGGCCTGGGGCACCAGCGAGGCAGGAGAGAGCATACGAAGCTGGCAGAGCGGCGACGTGCGCCAGTATGCCGTCTGGTTCCTCACAGGTACCGTGGCTTTGACATTAATTCTGTTATGTGCATTGTAAAAGACTGAAGACATGAGTATACTGACTATTTTCGTAATCATACCGATGCTGATGCTGCTGGGCCTTTGGCTCGCACGCTCGCTCAATCAGGTCCGTGGCGTAATGGTGGTGGGCTCTTCGCTCCTCCTCATTCTGTCCATCTATCTGACCATTGACTTCATTCATCTCCGTCAGACAATGCCTGCAGAGACCTATCCCATGCTCTATACGGCAAGCCATGAGTGGTTCAAACCGCTTCATATTGCCTACTCAGTGGGTGTCGATGGCATCTCTGTCGTCATGCTGCTGCTCTCGAGCATCATCGTGTTCACAGGAACTTTCGCCTCCTGGCAGTTGAAACCGCTGACCAAGGAATATTTCCTCTGGTTCACCCTGCTCAGTTCAGGTGTATTCGGATTCTTCATCTCCACCGACATGTTCACCATGTTCATGTTCTACGAGGTGGCTCTTATCCCGATGTACCTGCTGATTGGTGTCTGGGGTAGTGGTGCCAAGGAGTATTCGGCCATGAAACTTACCCTGATGCTGATGGGTGGTTCGGCCCTTCTCATCCTGGGCATCTTGGGTATCTATTTCTTCAGCGGCGCATCCACCATGAATGTGGTGGAGATAGCCGAGCACAACAGTCTGCCTGGCATGGCCATCCCCAACAACGTGCAGAACATCCTGTTCCCGTTTGTGTTCATCGGATTTGGTGTGCTGGGTGCTCTCTTCCCGTTCCACACATGGAGCCCCGACGGTCATGCTTCGGCCCCGACAGCCGTGTCTATGCTGCACGCCGGTGTGCTGATGAAACTGGGAGGCTATGGCTGTTTCCGCATCGCCATGTATCTGCTGCCTCACGCTGCTCAGGAACTGTCGTGGATATTCATCATCCTCACCACCATCTCCGTGGTCTACGGTGCCCTGTCAGCCTGTGTGCAGACCGACTTGAAGTACATCAACGCCTACTCGTCGGTGTCGCACTGCGGTCTGGTGCTCTTCGCCATCCTCATGATGACCCGCACCTCCTGCACCGGTGCCATCATCCAGATGCTTTCTCACGGTCTGATGACAGCCCTCTTCTTTGCGCTGATTGGTATGATTTATGGCCGTACCCACACGCGTGACGTGCGCCGCCTGGGAGGCTTAATGAAGATTATGCCTTTCCTCGCCGTGGGCTATGTGCTGGCCGGTCTTGCCAACCTCGGACTTCCCGGATTCTCCGGCTTCGTGGCCGAGATGAGCATCTTCGTCGGTTCGTTCGAGAACAATGATGTGTTCCACCGCACAGCCACCATCATCGCTTGTGGCTCCATCGTGGTGACAGCCGTCTATATCCTCCGCGTGGTGGGCAAGATTCTCTACCAGAAAGTGGCCGATCCTCACTATGAGGAGTTGACTGATGCCACCTGGGACGAGCGCGTCGCCGTGTGCTGCCTCATCTTCTGTGTGGCCGGTCTTGGCTTGTTCCCCCTCTGGGCAAGCAATGTCATCTCCGACGCTGTGGCTCCCATCCTCACTGTCATTAATCCATAAAATCTGAAGTGATATGAATTACGGTCAATTCTTACATATGATTCCCGAGGCCATGCTGGTAGCAGTCCTCATCGGATTCTTTATTGCTGATTTCGCATCCGCCAACGACAAGCGCCGCAAGTGGTTCAACCCCGTGGCCTGCATCTATCTGGCTGTGCTCACCGTGGTGTGTATACTGCCCCTTGAGCCTCAGACGGCCTTTGGTGGGATGTATGTCACTTCCAGTGCAGTGAATGTGATGAAGGCCATCCTTTCCCTGGCCTCGCTGATAGTGGTTATCATGAGCCGCAGATGGATAGACACAGAGGAGAGCCGCGCCCGCGAGGGTGAGTTCTACATGCTGCTGGTCTCCACACTGCTGGGTATGTTCATGATGATGTCGGCAGGACACTTCCTGATGTTCTACCTCGGCCTTGAGATGGCTTCCATCCCCATGGCCTGTATGGTGGCTCTCGACAAGCACCGCAACAACTCTGCCGAGGGTGCTGCCAAGTACATCCTCACCGCGGCTTTCTCCAGCGGTGTGATGCTCTTTGGCATCTCCTTCCTCTATGGCGCCTGTGGCACCTTGTATTTCGACGATGTGGCAGCCAATCTGCATGCCAACATGCTGACGGTCATGGGTATGGTGTTCTTCTTCAGTGGACTGGGCTTCAAGGTATCCCTCGTTCCCTTCCACTTCTGGACAGCCGACACCTATGAGGGTGCTCCCACGGTGGTGACAGGTTATCTCAGCGTTGTTTCCAAGGGCGCTGCCGCCTTCACCTTCATGGTCATCCTGTTCAAGGTGTTCCCGGCACTCTATGTAGAGTGGCACTATTTCCTCTATATCGTCATTGTGCTGAGTATCACGGTGGCCAACCTGTTTGCTATCCGCCAGAAGGACCTGAAGCGATTCATGGCTTTCAGTTCCATTTCCCAGGCGGGATACATCATGCTGGCTGTTTGTGGTGAGCAGACGATGGGTATGACTGCCCTCTCGTTCTATGTGCTGGTCTATGTGGTGGCCAACCTCGCTGTGTTCAGTGTCATCAATGTGGTGGAGCAGAACAATGGCGGAACCACCGACATGGATTCCTACAATGGTTTCTACACGACCAATCCGAAGTTGTCGTTCCTGATGACGCTGGCTTTGTTCTCCCTGGCCGGTATCCCGCCGTTTGCAGGTATGTTCAGCAAGTTCTTCGTGTTCATGGCCGGTGTCAGCGGTCACACGTTTGACACCACCCTCGGCTCCTTAGCCTATATCGTGGTGTTCATCGCATTGATCAATACGGTGGTGAGTCTTTACTACTATCTGCTGATTGTGAAGGCGATGTATATCAAGAAGACGGAGACTCCGTTGCCCACATTCCGCAGTGATGCCAACACCAAACTGGCGCTGGCCATCTGTACAGCCGGCATCGCCCTCTTCGGCGTAGTCAGTTGCATCTACCAGTGGATATACGTAGCCGCCGACAAATTCTAATAGCCCACCGCTAATACATACTTCTGGGGGATGCCAAAAACGGCATCCCCCAGTTGCTCAAAAGAGATTGTAATCGCTCTCTCTGAGTAATCTGAGAACTCGAGTAATCTGAATAATCCGAGGACTCTGAGTAATCTGAGAATTCTGAGTAATCCGAGAATTCTGAGTAATCTGAGAACTCTGAGTAATCTGAGGACTCTGATAATCACCATCACTTATGCCCCAAAAGATAGACTGGCAATTATTCCCCCTCTTGCGCTTGGCAGTGGCCCTCATATTGGGGGTAGTGGCGGGCTATGAGACGGCTGTGCCGCCGGGGGTGTGGCTGGCTGGTTTGTTGGTGGCGGTGGTGGCTTGTGTGGTTCTTCACCGACAGCCCATCGCTCAGGGAGTGGCCATTTGCCTCTCCTTCTTTTTGTTGGGGGCTACCTTGGTGGTGCGGCAGAAACAGCGTCTTTCGCAGCCTTTGCCGGCCGATGAGGTGTCCTATCAGGCCGTGGTGGCCAGCGAACCGCAGGTGCGTGGCAAGGTGTTGAGAATGGATCTCTGGCTGGTGGGCGACAATCATCTGCCCCGCAAGGTCAAGGCTTCCATTTTGAGAGAAAATTCTATTGCGCGGGATTCTTCCTCTCCGAGAGATGATATCGCCGCTCAAGGTTCCTCCTCTCAGCGGGATCATACCGCTGCGCAGGGTTTCTCCTCTCAACGGGATCATACCGTCGATGGAGGATTATCTCAAAGCAACCATGCTGTAAATGGAGGATTATCTCAAAGCAATCATACCGCTGATGGAGGTTTCTCTCAAAGCAATCATACTGCCGATGGAGGTTTATCCCCAAGCAATCATACTGCCGATGGAAAATCCTCCTCTCAGCAGGAACTCTCTGCCCGGGAGACTGATTTGCATGTGGGGGATGGCATCAGGGTCGTGTCACGGTTTCAGAGGCCGGACAATTATTATGCCTCCAATTTCGACTATCCCCTTTATCTGAGATGTCATGGTTTTACGGCCACCACGCTCATCCTGCCCCATCAGTGGCAGAAGGCGCAGGTCGACCTGACACCCTTGTCGCACCTGGACCGCACCATCCTTGCAGCCATGAAATTCCGGCAGTCCACACTGCGCAAATACCTCTCTCTGGGTCTCGACGACGAGGAAATGGCCGTGGCGGTGGCGATGGCCATGGGCGACCGGTCGCGCATCACCAACGACCTCCGCGATATCTACTCCATCTCGGGAGCATCACATGTGTTGGCCTTGTCGGGTCTCCATTTGGGCATCATCTATATCATGCTGTCGTTGATGGTGGGAAGCCGTCGCTTAGGTGTGTTGCGCGAGATTCTCATCATCCTGGGCATCTGGTCTTATGCCATCTTCACAGGACTGTCGCCCTCGGTGGTGAGGGCTTCGGTGATGATTACCGTCTATGCGGTGGCCGCTGTCCTCCACCGGCGGCGCATATCGCTCAATGCCCTGGCGCTGACGGCCATCCTGATGGTGGCGGCCAGTCCGTTGAGTGTCTATGATGTCGGTTTTCAGATGTCGTTCATGGCGGTGCTGTCCATCGTGGTCTGCTACAAACCCCTGGCCGGTCTGGTCAGTTCGGAGTATCAGCAGTCTCACCCCGTCATGAAATGGGTATGGACCATGGCGGTGGTGTCGTGCTGTGCGCAACTGGGCACAGCGCCGCTGACAGCCTATTATTTCGGCCGGTTCTCCGTCTATTTCCTCCTGACCAATTTCTTTGTCATTCCCCTTGCCACGGCGATACTTTATCTCACGGCGGCCATGCTCATCTCCTCCCTCATTCCCGGCCTTCTGCCCTTTATGGCGCGATGCCTGGCACTGGTGGTCGGCTGTCAGAATATGTTCGCACGGTGGGTGGCCTCGCTGCCTGGGTCCAGCATCGAGGGAATCAACATCAACCGCTGGCAGTTGCTGATGGTCTATGTCGTCATCGCAGCCGTCTCGGTAGTTGTATATAAGATGATGAAAGTGAAGAATTGGCTCCGTTAGGACATTTCCAATTCGCGGCGAAGGAATTCTGCGGTGTAGCCTTCGCCTTTGGCCACCTCTTCGGGCGTTCCCGTGGCCACGACCCTGCCGCCGCCGCGCCCGCCGTCGGGACCCATGTCTATAATATAATCCGCCATTTTGATGACATCGAGATTATGCTCGATGACGATGACCGTATTGCCGCGGTCCACGAGCCGCTGCAGCACGTCCATGAGGATGCGGATGTCCTCGAAATGCAGACCGGTGGTCGGTTCGTCGAGGATATACAGCGTCTTGCCGGTATCCCGTTTCGACAGTTCCGTGGCCAGTTTCACGCGCTGGCTCTCTCCCCCCGACAGCGTGGTGGACGGCTGCCCCAACTTGATGTATCCGAGACCCACGTCCTGGATAGTCTTGATTTTGTGCAGGATGTTGGGCACATTCTCGAAAAATTCCACCGCCTGGTTGATGGTCATGTCCAGCACGTCGGCTATCGATTTTCCCTTGAACCTCACCTCCAGTGTCTCGCGGTTGTAGCGCTTGCCGTGGCAAACCTCGCAGGGCACCATCACGTCGGGCAGGAAATTCATCTCGATGGTTTTGTAGCCGTTGCCGTTGCAGTTCTCGCACCGGCCGCCCTTCACGTTGAAGGAGAACCTTCCCGGCTTGTAGCCGCGAATCTTGGCTTCGGGTAGATTGACAAACAGCGAGCGGATATCCGAGAACACACCGGTATAGGTGGCGGGATTGGAGCGTGGCGTGCGCCCGATGGGCGACTGGTCCACGTTGACGACCTTGTCGACCAGCCTCAGTCCCTCGATGGCGGTATAGGGTAGGGGAGCCTTCAGCGAGCGGTAGAAATGCTGGGAGAGGATGGGCTGCAGCGTCTCGTTCACCAGGGTCGATTTTCCCGAACCGCTCACACCGGTCACTACGGTCAGTGTGCCCAGCGGGAACCTCACGTCGATGTTCTGGAGGTTGTTGCCACGTGCTCCTCTCACCCAGATGCTCTTGCCGTTTCCCGCGCGTCGTGTCGCCGGCACATCGATATGCCGTGTGCCGTTGAGATAGTCGCTGGTGATGGTGTGCTGCTTGAGCATCTGTGCGACAGGTCCCTGAAAGACCACTTCGCCGCCGCGTCTCCCCGCCTTGGGGCCTATATCCACGATATAGTCGGCCGCCAGCATCATGTCCTTGTCGTGCTCCACGACAATCACCGTGTTGCCGATGTCGCGCAGTTGCTTCAGGCTGTCTATCAGTTTGTTGTTGTCGCGCTGATGCAGTCCGATGCTCGGTTCGTCGAGGATATAGAGCACGTTGACCAGTTGTGAGCCTATCTGTGTGGCCAGTCGTATGCGCTGGCTCTCCCCGCCCGAGAGCGAGCCTGTGGGCCGGTTGAGCGACAGGTAGTCGAGTCCCACTGCCAACAGGAAGTTGAGTCGTGTTTGGATTTCCTTGAGAATCTCTGCGGCTATCTTGCTTTCCTTGTTTTCCAGGTGCGAGGCGGCCTCCTGGAGCCACTCGCCCAGTTGCTGGATGTCGAGACTCGATGCCTCGGAGATGTTCTTGTCCCAGATGCGGTAGGACAGCGATTCGCGGTTCAGGCGCTGGCCTTTGCATTCCGGACATTGGCAGGTGGCGATGAACTGGTCGGCCCATTTCTGCCCGCTGGCACTGTCGTCGTTGTCCATCACCTGCCGCAGGTATTTGATGATGCCGTCGAAAGTCATGAAATAGTCGCTCGACGTATGCACCAGTTCCTTGGCAATCTTGATATTCGAGAGCGAACCGTAGAGGATTTCGGTGAGGGCTTCGTCGGGCACCTCATTCATGGGGGTCTTCACCGTACAGTCGTATTTCTGCAGAATGGCGTCCACCTGCCAGAAAATCATCTGGTTCTTGTATTTTCCCAAAGGCACGATGGCCCCCTGGGCTATCGACAGGCTCTTGTCGGGGATGACTTTCTCCAGGTCGATGTCGTTGATATAGCCGAGTCCTTTGCAGCGCGGACAGGCACCTTCGGGAGAATTGAATGAAAAGCGGTTGGGTGCGGGGTCGGCATAGGAGATGCCGGTAGTGGGGCACATCAGCCGTTTCGAGAAATTCTTCAGTGTGTTGGTGTCGCGTTCCAGTATCATCACCACGCCGTCGCCTTGGCGCATGGCGGTCTCCACACTCCGGCGAAGCCGTTCGTCATCCTTTCCCTGCACCTTCAGTTTGTCTACCACCACCTCGATGTTGTGGTTGCGGTAGCGGTCCACCTTCATGCCCCGTGTGATGTCGACTATCTGGCCGTCCACCCGCACAAAGAGATAGCCCTTTCGGCGCATGCTCTCAAAGAGTTCGCGGTAGTGGCCTTTGTGCTGTCTCACCAGTGGGGCGAGGATATAGATGGCCTTGTCCACATATTGCGTGAGAATCATCTCCAGCACCTTCTCCTCGGTGTATTTCACCATTTTCTCGCCTGTATGGTAACTGTAGGCCGTGGCGGCACGGGCATACAACAGTCGGAGATAGTCGTAGATTTCGGTGGTGGTGCCCACGGTGGAGCGGGGGTTCTTGTTGGTGGTCTTCTGCTCGATGCTGATGACCGGACTCAGTCCCGTGATTTTATCCACATCGGGCCGTTCCATGCCACCCAAGAAATTGCGTGCATAGGCGGAGAACGTCTCAATATACCGCCGCTGACCTTCGGCATAGATGGTGTCGAAAGCCAACGACGACTTGCCCGACCCGGAAAGGCCGGTGATGACCGTGAGGCTGCCGCGTGGAATCTCCACGTCGATATTCTTCAGGTTGTGAACCCTGGCCCCCCAGACATTGATTTTCTCGTCCTCGCGCTGCATGGATGAAGAGCTTACGGAGTGGTGGTGTTGTTGGATTGACTCTCCCTGGAACCGCGCAGCAGGTTCACATCGCGCTTGATGGTGTATTTGCGGCCGTCGGCACCCATGGCCCTGACAAGGACGAAATACGTGCCTTGCGGGGCATCATGCCCATTGAACGTGCCGTCCCACCCCCCTGCGGGGTCGTCCCACTCATACATTTTCTGTCCCCAGCGGTTGTAGATGGTGGCTTTAAACTCCACCAGACTCTGGTAGCCGCTTTTCGCCCCGTAGATATCATTGTGCTGGTCGCCGTTGGGTGAGAATGCATTGGGCATTTCAAGTTTACTCTCGCTGATGGTGACAATCAGGGGGTCTCTCTCCTCTTTCCAGTATTGTTCGGTGAAGACGACGGAGTCGTTTCCCTGTGTAAAGACGGCATACAAGACGATTTTGTGACTTCCCGCCTGAACGAAAGTATATTCCGTGTCTTTCTCATATCTGATGAGATAAGGCTCGGTCTGGTTGTCACCCTCCATTGTGAAGCGCCATTCGTAGTATTCGGTCCAGCCTTCCACGTTCTCGGCATTGGCCTCAAACCGTGCCAACTGGGGAGCCGAACCGGAGTAATTGGTGCTGACCTCTTCTTTGCCGTCACTACTGATGTAGGTGGCGGTGGGGTTGATGGTGGGGCGCTCTTCCTGTGCCATGGCTGTGAGGGCCATCAAGGTGATGAGTGCTGATACGATGATTCTCATGACGTAGTTACCCGTTTGTTATATGATTATTTAACGAGTTAAAAACCGAATTATTGTGGTCGTTGCCACTCTTCTTACTTC
>CACXDY010000002.1 GCA_902766505.1 uncultured Prevotellaceae bacterium | reverse complement strand
TATTGGTTGTCACTCATCCGCGCCTCAACATTAAAAGTCCGGTAACTATTGTAGTTGCCCAGCAGAAGCATACTAACCTGCTTGGGGAACCGGCGGAAATTGAGTTTTCCATAAGAAAGTCCGTAGTCAGTGACAAGGTTGTAGAGTTCATAGGCATCATTGACATAGACAGGTTTTGTATAGTCGATGGCATGTCGTCCCCGACGACGACGTGCATTCACTTCCACTTCCTCCAACTGTTTGTCGAATTTGGAGATTCTCGTGGTATCTGAAGAATAGTTCGTACCATTGAACAACGATGGGTTCTCCTCCTCCGGATGACATTGGTAGTAGTCATACTTTCGGGCAAAGACAGGGTAGAACAAGTCGCGTTTGACATAGAATTCAGGCCATTCATTCTCGTCCAAACGGCCATGAGTCATCAGGCGGTTCTGCTTTTTCTCACTGATATCAGTCTTGTGTGCCGACAGGAAGAGGATGGCATCGCCATAGTAAGGCGGCACATTAAACACGAAATGTCCGCCATTGGTGGTTTCCATCTGTACGGTGGCGACTTCCGTGCCCAATACCAGTTCTCCTTCAAGGGTAACCTCATGGCGTAACCCCCTGTGGTCGACACCATAGTGAGGGTCGTCGGCACTCTTCAAGTCTTCCGCCTGCTCCACCCCACCGATTTCCTCCTGCTGAGACAACCCGTCGGGGTTGGCATCCGACTCGGTGTTCAGTCCCTCCACATATTTCTGATAGGCAGGGTCGTTGGGGTCCATATGGTCCTTATCATCAGGGCAATAACCGAATACGCCTCTCAGCCAATACTCCACCTCACAATCACGCACCTCATCGAAATTGACAGTCTTGTAAACCGTCCCCTCAACAGTCATGGTCTGCTCGGGTTGATATCGGAGCGGTTTTCCGTCGGTCAGTTCCGCATAATCATATCGGCGCCACCCCTGTACCATCATCAACAAGTCGAGGGCCTGGCGGTGTGTATTGTCATCAGACTCAAAGTAGTAGTCAGGATGAGCGACAAACCCTTTCAAATCAGACGAAAGCAGCAAGTCGGTCATGATATTACCCGTGTCGTAGGAGGGGTCGTCCGTTGAGCCGTCGCGTACGCTGATGGAGATATGCTTCGTATCAGCCGGAGCCTCAAACTGGAGAGAGATAGGAGCGAAAGGCTGGTATTCATCCTCCATGCCACTGACCGTGACCGACAGTCTGTCACAGTCGTGATGATTGACAAAAAAGAGACGGTCGGCAAGAGGATTGCCCTCTTCATCAAAGATAATGAGGTCGTTGACTCCAGTGGGCAATTTTGTTTTGTCAAGCGTTATCTTACCGCTACCCTGAATCGTCTGGAAATGTTTCAACACACCACGACACAACACAGCAAGTCCCAGGGGTCTCTGCACTCCCTTGACAGTCACGTCGACACTCAGTGCCTCGTCCAAAGCATTCACAAGTACAGCACACCCTGTCCGTACCGCATGTGGAAGGTCGAATGTGTAGTCCTTACCCTGATAGTTGAAATGCGTTCTCATCCGTCCATTTTCCGGCACATCAATGGTGAGAAGTCCGCGTCCCTGGTGTATAGTGCTTACACCTACAGTCTTGCCGCCAACTTCCAGTGTTCCGTTGAGGTCGACCAACCTGCCTTCTTCGTTCATTGCCTCAAAAGCAACCCTACAACGTGTGCCGCTGATGAGATGTCCCCCCTCAGGATAGAAATCAACCTTCAGCCGTTCCTTCTGTTCCTTGTCGAGTCGAGCCTTGGGTCGGTTTACAATATACTTCTGTGCATAGTCGCCTTCGGATTCTGGCCGCTCATAGACAGGCACCACCCTGCTATAAGGAGTGCCAAACAACCGGAAAAAATCCTTTGCCATCTGACGGTTGTAAAACTGTTCCCAGTCTTTCCGGTTGAAGGAATGCTCGGTCACACAAAAGTTGAGCATCCAACGTGTATATGCCCTCAACTCATAATAGCCAGAATAGAGAGAGTCGCTCAATACGAAGTTACCGTCGCCATAACCATCGGCCGAAACGATGATGTTCTGCCGTTCGACCACCAATCCGTCAGGCGAAAGCAACTCCACATAGAGGATACGGCTCATGTCGGTATAGCTCAGGTCATCAGCCCTGACCACATAGCTTTTATACCAGATAGTATCACCCTTGAAATAGCATGTGTTATCCAAATGCAAGTACACTTTTTCCTGCACAGGTGCATTGGCCAATATATCTGCAATACTATCAAGTTTAGACTGTGCCATGGCTTGCGGTGGCATCATGGACAGCATGGCAAAAATAACCAACAACTTGTAGACCCTGAAAAGTAACTGCCGTACAAGCCCTCGTTGTATTTGGTTGAATTTGTCTAATCTTTTCATCCAAAAAGAAGTAAATTTTGTGCGAATTTAATAAAAAATGCGCAAACCGCCAAGTATGGTTGATTGATTTTAGTTAAAGGAATGAAAGACAAGTCATTATAGGAGCGGCAACCCTCTTTTTCCTCAACATCAAGAGAGTATGGAATAGGGGAAAATGACATTCAAGAAATATCAATGACCGTCAGGATGGTTCCCGCCACACGGAAATGGACATCACGACCAGCAAAGGGCATGCCGTAAACACGCTCCGGGTCGTCGTGATAATGCGGGCGCGGGTCGAGTGCCAACAATTGGGTAAGGACGGCCTTTTCCTCAGGCGAGATGGACAAAACAGCCGAGGGTTCAAAAACCACATCAAGACATTGCCATGCACGTTGATCGGTGAAGCCACTCCGTATTCCCACATGACTGTCGGCATATTCCAAATAAGGTTTGATATCAAGAATGGGAGTTTTGTCCATCAAGTCAGCACCTATGACACGGATGACAGGAGCTTGTGAACAATCAAAATCGATGGATTCTATCTGCACAGAAGAGAGTCCTATGGGATTGGGGCGGTAAGGTGACCGTGTGGCAAAAACTCCCATGGGCACATTCCCTCCCAGCAGAGGGGGACGCACGGTGGAACGGGCAGGAACATCCTTGTTCTCTGAGAAAGTCCAAAGCAACCAAAGAAAGTCGAAGCCTTCCAATCCCCTGATGTATTCAGGATGGCGGTATTGGGGTTCAAACACAATTTCTCCCTTTAATCCTTCGACCAGACCACTCTGTCGCGGCACGCCGAACTTAGAAGTCAAGGGTGAATGGAAGATGGCGATGGGCTTTACCTTCATGACGAGAGCGTCTCAACTGTTGAAATCACTAAGAATACGGCGATGGTCAGCAAAAACACAACAATCGGCACATAAGAGTCGCGGATATGCTTAGGTTGGTCGTTGCGGATGAAAGGATGGACAATCAAGTAATAGACCAACACTGCCCCAAAACATCCAATCAGCATCCCCGCCAACAAGTCACCAAAATAGTGCATGCCCATATAAAGACGCGTATAGCAATTGAAGGCCGCCCAAAACATCAAGCATAACGAAATCCATTTTTTCCGAAAAATCAGGCAGACATAAATGGCCAGTCCCCATGAATTGGCTGCATGAGCAGACGGGAAACTGTAACTGCCTCCCCTCCTGCCATCCACGACATGCACAGAATCGGAGATGGGGTTCTCCAGGTTTGCGGGGCGCAGTCTTCCCACAAAAGGCCGGATGAGACTTGACGTAACCTGATCACAAATGATGATGACCAAAATGGCAGAGAGCAACATAAGAAGAGAATGCTTCCAAGAATAATTGCGGGCAATGACATAGAAGATGCTCACATACAGAAAAATCCACTCATACCGACCGCTATAAAGCGGCATAAACACATCCCAAAAAGAGTTGTGATATGAATTGACAGTCAGAAAAAAACTCGTGTCAAAATCTATGAGGTGCTGTCGCAGGGTGGATAAAAACAATTGGGTCATTCTTCTTACTATGAGGAGAAAAACTTGGCAAAAGTAACACTTTCCAACGTGAAAACAAAAAAATATGCCCATAAATTAACAAAACCTCACGATGAATAAAAAAAATGTATTAACTTTGCTCAAAATGACAACAAACGGCATTCCGTCATAAGGGATGCAAAAACAATTTAGTAACATGTTCGGATTAGGCACACAAGAGATTCTGATTATCGCCCTTATCGTACTGCTTCTGTTTGGCGGAAAGAAAATCCCCGAACTGATGAAAGGCTTGGGCAAAGGCGTGAAGAGCTTCAAGGAAGGTATGAACAGCCTCGAAGATGACGACCAGGATAAGAAAGACGATGATAAGTCGAAGGAATGAGTGCGGGCGAAGGCACATTTTGGGACCATCTTGACGAACTACGCAGCTGTCTAATCAGGATACTGGTTGTGACAGCGATGACAGGAATTGTGGCTTTTATACTGAAAGAGCCGCTGTTCAAAGTGGTACTTGCTCCCAGCCGCAGTGACTTCATTTCCTACCAATTGCTGGGTGTCCGTCCTTTTTCCATCCATTTGATGAATACAGGACTTACCGAACAGTTCATGATACACATGAAGACAGCCCTCTATTGCGGGTTGTTGTTAGCTTCTCCTTATGTTCTCTACCAGTTGTTCCGTTTTGTGTCGCCAGCCCTATACACCAATGAGCGACGCCATGCAGTGCGAATTGTGGGCAGTGCGTATGTGATGTTTTTGGTGGGAACAGCCATCAACTACCTGTTGATTTTTCCCCTTACTGTCAGGTTTCTCGGCACCTATCAGGTAAATCCTGATGTGACCAACATGCTCACCATCCAGTCATATGTTGATACGCTTATCTCCATGAGTCTGGTGATGGGTGTCGTTTTTGAACTGCCTGTTGTGAGTTGGATTCTGGCTACAATCGGCATTATCAACTGGAAACAGATGGCCACCTACCGGAAACATGCTTTTGTTGTCATTCTCATCGTATCGGCCATCATCACGCCTACGACCGATGCGTTCACCCTTTTTGTGGTAGCCCTTCCTATCTGGTTGCTCTATGAGGCAAGCATCTGGATAGTAAGAGTCACCAATAGGAAAAAACAAGAATAAGGAATTGGGGATACCGTCAGCTACGCGGCATCACCCTGACAGACAATCTCTCGCGGTCGAACACGATACCTCGCTGCTCCACAAATTTTCCCAAAACCCCTGAATTGGCCAATTCTTTTGGTGTGCCTATGCTCAGTGTGCCGTCACTACCCATGAGCCATACCATATCCGCTATCTGCAAGGCCAATTCCAAATCGTGGGTGGATAGGAAGATTGTCTTGTCGGCCGTACGGCTGAGATGATGAAGCGTCTGCATCATCTCCACCTTGCTGGGATAATCGAGAAAAGCCGTAGGTTCATCAAGGAAAATCACGGGAGTCTGTTGAGCGAGAGCCTTGGCTATCATTACCTTCTGCCGCTCACCATCACTGAGGTTCTGTATCATTCTGTTGGACAAGTCAGTAATACCCACCATATCTATCGCCTCGCGAACAATCTCACGGTCGGCAGACGACAAGGTCCCCCAGAATCCCGTGTATGGGCTTCTGCCAAGTCCGACCATCTCCTCTACCGTCATGTTCTGCACATCGGGACGGGCAGTAAGCACGACCCCGATCATCTTCGCCAACTGTTTCTCATTCATGTCGGCCACATCATTTCCATGAATAAACACCCTTCCGTCCAAAGGAGGTTGAAAGGCGGAAAGTGTCCGCAGGAGGGTGGATTTTCCCACTCCGTTAGGACCTATGAGGCAGGTCATACACGCACTGTTGAGCGAGGCATTGATATCCCGGGTCACGACCTTATGGTTTCGCCGTGATTTGTATCCTATGGTAAGATGTTCGAGTCTGACTGTTTCCATGTTTTTTGCTTTGACTGTGCGAAGTTACAAATAATATTCCTATTCTCAATAGGAGTCAGCCGTTTTATTCAACAACAAGGGAGTCAGGGTAGATTCACACCCACCCTGCCTCATAAAAATAATCAAGGGATTATCAAAAGAACTAATAATGCTGATTGAGTTAAGACAAAAAATAGAAACCGATTCTTCATTGCTGCGCCAGACGCTTGGCGCTTTATCTGGTGCAAATTTAGCAACAAAGAATCGGTCTCTAAAACGGAATAACCCTAAATCGGACGGGTGTTTTCCCTATTCCTTCACGGGAAATCCCCTCAAGGTCATCCTTTCACATGAACCACTCCATTATTCACCATCGGGGATGACGGGCCGGGGAGTAACTGTTGTGGGGTTAGTGCTTTGAGCAGGTTGCTGGGGTTGGGGCTCCGGCTCTGCCTTGGGTTTGGGTTCTGAAACAGGAGGCACAGGCACCGTTGTCTCCGGGGCAGGAACTGGTTCATCGGCTATTCTTATAGGTGCAGTCCTTGCTGTATCCGCAGTCGTTGTGGTCTGTTCCTCAGACTTAGACTTGGCTTGCTCTTTCTCTTTTTCCTTTTCTTTCTCTTTAGCCTTGTCTTCATCCAACTGCAACGGCTTGGCCTTCTCATTCTTCATGATATTCGTGGTATCGCGCTTCGCCGTGTCTTTCTTCACCTCTACAGCAGGCGTTTCCTCTTCTGATGAGCCAGAAGAGGCTGCATGGCGCATCCACAGCCAACCGATGACAGCCAGGGCTACAATCACCAAGGCCGTGACCATCACAACAGGGAATCCCTTCGAGTCCTCCTTATCCTTTGAGATGGTTTCGGTCTTGTCTATATCTTCATTTCTTGGGACGACATTCCTACGCTGAGTAGGTTTCTGTGGAGTCTCCGTACCAACCGGTTTCGCCACAGTAGGTTTAGGAGATGCCGAAGCAGTAGTCGCTGCAACTGTGGCTGCCGTTGCAACCGTTGCAGCTTTAGCCACTTCAGTCTTGTCTTTTGGCTCCGACACCGGCTTTTCAGGTTTGTACTGCTGCATCAGTTGACCAACATTTCCCACCAGTTTTTCATCCATAGCCTCATTCATCACACCGCTGACATGGACGAGATAAGCGGAAAAGTTCTCCTCACAGTCAATCAAGGCCTTTGTCAGGCGTTGCATGAGCTGACGGTCATCACCACCGCCGCAGACACAATCTACGACATCCTGGTCGGAGAGTACGGTACACGCTCCCGATGAAAGCAGCAAAAAACAATCTCCATATTTCACATCAGTGATATGGGCTACCACAGGGGTACCGCCTTCCTGAGGTGAGAACGCTGCAGGATTATCTATCGAGCGATACAGCACCTCTTTGGTTCGGGGACGGATATGGTATATTCTTGTGCGACCGACATGAGCCGCTGTGCATCCATGTCGATGAAGATACAACAAGGCAAAAGCCGCACCATCACTATTGGGACATTGTTTCTGCATTTCCTTGCGTACCAATCCAAGAGACTCGTCGAGCATCTCACTGGCAAACGGTTCATCCGGACAAGTGTTTTGGAAGAAATAGTCGGGAAGGACCTTGCACAGGCATTCACTGGCAGCATAGCCACTCCCATCGCCCCCAATGCCATCACTCACCAAGAAAAACTTATCGTGAATAGTAGCCTCGCCAACCGAAGGAAACACACAGTCTTCCTGAATGGCTCTCTTGCCTGCTCCACACAAAACAAGCGGTTTGAATATGTCAAATTTCATAGGTCAAAATGAAAATTTTCGATGAATCTGATAATGAAAATCAAGTACTACTAAATGATTATGCAAAAATAGTAAAAAAAGATTGTTTCAAACAAGAAAGTAAAGAAAAAAAATCAACAATCACTTATTAGTCAACCGCATCGTGACGGCAGGAGAATAATTGATAAAAGCACAGGATGACTTGGGGGAAACCAACAAAGCCACAAGAGAAAGATTGGTCTTTCTCTTGTGGCATCGGATGAGCCATTCTTCTGATTTTACTTAATGAGCATCAGGAATTGGAGCATAAATCTCAATCCCAAGAACAGGAGGCAGTAGATTATAAGTGCCATGAAGAGCACGATAACCCAGCTGAGCGGCCCCTTCATGCCTTTCTCGCTGAAAGGCTTGGTGAGAAACTCCATCACATTGAGTCCGGCCATCCAAAAAATGGGGATACATGCTACTGAAAGCAAGACGGCCAGAAGCAAGTTACCCTTCATCAAGAAGGAATAGGGCAATACCACCAAGCACGTCAATACGAGGCATACGGTGCCCATTCTGTCAAAAGCATCCATCTTTTAATTCTTTTAATAATAAAGAGGTACAGGCCGCCAAAGACTACCGCCTCAGCGGCCTGTGCCCTGTGATTGAACAAAATTTATTCTTCAACTGCGGCCTGTGCAGCTGCCAGACGTGCGATAGGCACGCGGAACGGTGAACAGCTGGCATAGTTCATGCCAATCTTTGCACAGAACTTCACAGAGCTGGGCTCACCACCATGCTCACCGCAGATACCAGTGCGCAGGTTTGGACGAACACCGCGGCCTCTCTCCACAGCCATCTTGATGAGCTGTCCCACACCATTCTGGTCGAGCACCTGGAATGGGTCTACCTTCAGAATCTTCTTGTCGAGGTATACGGGGAGGAAGCTGGCGATGTCGTCACGGCTATAACCGAATGTCATCTGAGTGAGGTCGTTGGTACCGAATGAGAAGTACT
>CACXDY010000001.1 GCA_902766505.1 uncultured Prevotellaceae bacterium | reverse complement strand
GCCAATGCCTACCAACATGACAGGTGCCATCGTCTCTAAAGACAACAACGGCAATGTGATTCATCGGATAGATGTTCCAAGTTTCAAATATAAGGCAAATGGCAAGAGTGTCATCAGTGTGCGCCGTCGTCCTTCTGCTAATTCCGGGGATACTACCATCGTGGTGATTCCTTCCATCTGCGATGTTATCCGTCATCTGCCCGACAGTATTGCGTTGATTGATTTGAAGGGTGTTGGTGATGATTCTGAGACTACGAACATTGTATTGGGTTCTTATTACAAGACCGAAATCCGTCTTTCCATAGCTTCTGGCATTTCGCTTGCAGACGATGCTCAGATTATCTACAAGAGACAATATAAAGGTTGGAATGACAAGGTGAGGGATTTCTCATTTGTCGAGACCACGGTGGATGGGCAAAAGACGATTGATGGCTATCTCAAGGTGACTGCTAATGTCAGCAACAAGATTCCTGCATTTCTCGTACTGGATGCCTATGGTATTGATACCCAAGGCAATGCTCTCGGTGCCGATAGGCTGGAAGTGGAAGTTCAGGATGTCATCAAAGCTTCTGCTGATGGTGTGACTCCTGCCAATTCAGAGGTGACCGTCATTGTTCGTCCTAAAGACAATGAGGTGTTCAAGGTGCTTGATGGACTGGCATTTAGAGTCATGATGAAAACCAAGAACGGTAGTCAGAAAGTGACAGGTGTGAAACTGAATGCTTACAAGCAATCGCTTAAGGTCACCGACATTAAAGTGAAGAAATATGGCAAGATGGCCGCTGATTTGAATTAACCATTAATCCCATTGAAATCAAGATGAAAAAGTATCTCAGATATATGACTGTGGCCCTCATGGCTTGCACATCGGGCAATATGTTGGCTCAGGAATTGAATACGGCCTATTACACAGAGAATTATCTCTACAGACATAACATAAATCCTGCTTTCGAAAACGAAGATAGCTATTTATCAGTTCCCGTGGTGGGTAATGTCAATGTCGGGATGATGGGTAATTTTGGATATGAGGAACTCGTGCGTGAAAATCCTCTTTACCCAGACCGCAGCAATAAGAAAATGACTTCTTTCCTTAATCCTTATTTGAAGGAACCTTTGAAAGGTTTTGCTTCGGGAGAGAACAAAATCAATGGAGAAATGAAAGTCACGGTGCTATCCATGGGCTTCAAGAAATGGAATGGATATAATACCGTTGAGTTGAATATGCGCGGTCAGGCTAATGTCAATGTTCCATATAAATTGTTTCAGTTTGCCAGTGAGGCAAGAAACAACAAATATGACATAGGTGACATCAGTATGGCTGCCCAGGCCTTTAGCGAAATCAGTTTCGGTCATTCACGCCAATATGATGATAAGTGGCGCTTCGGAGCTAAGGTAAAGTTGTTGGTTGGACTGGCTGATGCACAAGTGACAATGGAGGATGTCATGGCCGATTTGAGTGATGCCAATAAATGGAAAATCAGGGCTGATGCTGAATCTCATGTGAGCAAGTCTGGATTTAAGTATTTGAGCAAGACAAAAACATATAATCATTCTGCTGAAACATATCAGCACATCAACGACGTAGAAGTCGGAGGCTTAGGCGTTAGCGGCTTTGGTGCAGCCATCGATTTGGGTGCTGTCTACAAGTTTAATGAGGATTTGGTTTTGAGTGCTGCAGTTCGCGACTTGGGCGGCATTTTGTGGACAAGTGATTTCTTTGCCTCTAATGATGTCAAGTCATTTGTTTTTGATGGATTCCATGACGTCTCAGCCGATTCTTCTTCGCCTGACAAACTCGACTATAAAGCAGACAATTACGCCAATCAGTTGTTGGATTTTGCCAATCTTCGCGACAAAGGCGACAATGGCTCAAGGATTACGGGCATAGGCGCCACTTTGACAGCCGGGATGGAATACACGATACCTACTTATAGAATTTTGAAAGTGGGTCTCAACGGAACAGCCAAATTGAATGGTCCGTATACATGGTCAGAAGTACGTTTAGGCGGCAATATCTCACCTGTGAAATGGTTTGATGGCGCTTTGAGCCTTGCTGTAAACAATTATACCGCCAATTTCGGATTCCTGGCCAATTTCCATGGGAAACATGCCAATTTCTTCATCGGTATGGACAGACTCCTTGGTAAGGTCAGTTCGGAATTCATCCCGTTATCGTCTAATGGAAATATCGTAGTTGGATTGAATATCCTCCTTTAAAAACGACTATTCCAAATCTATCACCGTGATGCCGGCACCTCCAAACTGGACGTGCTCATCACGATAAGCAGAAACTCCTGGCACAGTGGCGAGGTATTGCCTGATTAATTGGCGCAAGATACCTGCTCCTGTGCCATGTAGTATTCTGACCCTGCTCATTCCTACCAGAATGGCATCATCGATAAAATAAGTGACAGCGGTGATGGCTTCATCGCCACGCATGCCCCTCACATCCAAATCCTGTTTGAAATTCAGTTTGCGGTCATCAATCGTCTCACGGGTCTGACGACCTACTGAGGCATAGGTCGTGTGTACCTCTTTCTTGGGCTCTTCTGCATGTTCCAGTCGGTCACAGCGCATGATGGTTCTCATATCGCCAAATATCACGGTGGCCATCTTCCCCTGAATGCTTTCTATGTGGCCGATGGTAGTCAAACCCTTTATCCTCACACAGTCTCCTTCTTTGAGCTGTTCGGGTTCTTTTTTCACCTCCTCTTTCTGCAAAGTTTGTCGACGGGATGCCTCTTTCTCTTCGCGGCGTTTCTCTTTCCTTTTCCTTCGTTCTTGTATCTGCTTGATTTTCTTGGATACAAGCTCATCTGTAGCTGCCGTGTCTATTTCCTCCACCTCACGTTTAAATTCGTTCAGCTGGTCACGTAATTGGCGGGTCTTTTCCTTCTCAGCCTGACTTTCACGGATTTCCCGGATGGTGTTCTCTATCTTTCTGTTGCTCTCTCCCAACAGGTTCTCTGCCTCTTGTTTGGCCTGAGCGATAATGGTTTTTCGGCTTTCCTGCAATTTCTTGATTTCCTCCTCATAGCGCGAGATAGCTTGTGCCATTTCCTTCTCTCTTTGATGGATGGCTTGCCGCTTGTTTTCCCAGTATCTCTTGTCGCGTACGATGTCTTGCAAGTATTTGTCGCTTTGGATGTAGTCGCTGCCTACAATTTCTGCTGCATCATTGATCACTTCTTCTGGAATACCTGTCTTGCGGGCTATCTCGATGGCAAAAGAACTACCGGGTTGCCCTATCTGAAGTTGAAAAAGGGCGCGCATTTCGTGCCGGTCGTACAGCATGGCACCATTGGCCACTCCTTCATGGTTTTCTGCGAAATGCTTGAGATTCTGATAGTGTGTTGTAATCACAGCCCATGCCTTGCGCTTCCAGAACTGCTTGAGCACCGACTCTGCTATGGCTCCACCTATCTGTGGTTCTGTACCTGTGCCGAATTCATCAATGAGGAGCAAGGTGTTCTTGTTGGAATGACGCATCATCATCTTCATGTTGAGTAGATGACTTGAATAGGTACTGAGGTCATTCTCGATGCTTTGCTCATCGCCAATGTCTATCATGATGTTTTCAAAAACACCTGTGCGGGAACGTTCGCTGACTGGAATGGAAAGACCACATTGAAGCATGTATTGTAGTAGTCCAACCGTTTTCAGACATACCGACTTTCCGCCTGCGTTGGGGCCGGAGATGATGAGGATATGTTTCTCTTCTGTGAGCATGATATCCAAAGGGACTACTTTCTTTCCCTGTTTGGCCAATGTCAGGCGCAACAGGGGATGCTTGGCTTGAATCCAGTCAATAAAAGGCTTGTCTTCCACTTGTGGCTCGATGCCCTCGATGAGATGAGAAAACTCTGCTTTTGCGTGGATGAAGTCGATGGCGGCAAGAAACTCATAGGAAGACAGCAGACTGGGAACATAAGGCCTTAATTCCTTGGCCAATTCTTTCAGTATGCGGATGATTTCTCTCCGCTCCTCTGATTCCAGTTCCCTGATTTTGTTATTGGCTTCCACCACTTCGGCAGGCTCAATAAATACCGTTTTGCCGGTGGCACTTTCATCATGGACGATACCGCGTAGCTTACGTTTCATTCCTGGCGCTACCGGAAGCATCAAACGACCGTCTCGCATTGTGGGCGTAGCATCCTTGTCAACGAGACCTTCCATTTGTGCGGCTCTGAGTATGTTGTTGAGAATCCGTGAGACAGAGCCTTCTGTCCGCGACAATTCCCTTCTAACTTCCAACAGATGGGAAGAAGCACTATCTTTGATTTTCCCGTATTTGTCGAGAAGCTGGTCTATCCTTTGGATAATGTTGGGAAAAACCTGAACATCATTGGCCAATTCATGGAGGGTGGGGTAGAGGTATTCGGGGCGGTCATTCGGGTTGATGACAGATTCGCCTTTTGTTTGGTTCAGGTAACCCACGATATCCTTTATAGTTTCAAGCGAACGTCTTAGGTCAAAAAGTTCTGATTCCTCAAGATGTGTTCCCTCGAGGCGTAAACGAAGGATGCTCGGTCTTACATCATAGAAATATCGTAGAGGGAATTCGTTAGGAGATTCTTGTATTTGTTTGTATTCTTTGACCTCGTTTAATAACTTGTTGATTTCGGAAGCCACAAATAGCGGCATCAATTGATTGACCTTCTCCTTGCCTAAGGTAGAAAGACAGCGCTCCATCAGCAGATGGCGTATCTCTTGAAAGCCAATTTTTATTTCGTAATTTGAAGGGTATGTCATCTTGTTGGTTTCATTTCGTGCAAAATTAACAAAAATAACACCATTCGAAAAAAAAACATGCCATTATTTGTTGTTCTCACAAAAATATGCTAACTTTGCATCCGCTTTCCAAACCAATCACCAGGAGAGATGGCAGAGTGGTCGATTGCAACGGTCTTGAAAACCGTCGTACGGAGACGTACCGGGGGTTCGAATCCCTCTCTCTC